>NZ_JACRVV010000010.1:0-124413 GCF_018812035.1 Gluconobacter sp. P5B12
TCTCGGCGTTCTTGTCGGGGATGTTTCCCTGTTTGCGTCTCGTCAGACAGTCAGTCTGACCGCTCATCTGTCCCTGTCCAACCTGTCAGGCTGGCATGGGCTGGAATCTTCCACATACCGCTGGACAGATGGCGATGCGACGTTGCCGCTGCAAAGCGGAAATAGCAGCAGGGAACCGGGTATTCTTTCCATTCAGGTCGTGTCCAGCGGACCCTATCTGATGGAGGATCGCTCTGCTCTGTCCGAACTGCGTCAGGTCGGATAACAGCCTCTGGGTACTGATGGGGAAGCTTCGGCTTCCCCACTGTGTCACAAATCACGATACAAATATTTCCAAATTGCTCTGTATCTGCCGTATTAAAACGCGTCATGCCAGATCCCCGAATGACTTCTTCTCGGCCATCTGTCTCGTTGCAACCGTCTTCTCTTGGTTATGAAGCCTGCGCTTAGAAGAAATGGTCTCCGGCAATCCCGGAGCGCTTTAGGTATAAAATTTTTCAGACTCAATAATACTGATAAACGCAGCGTATGTAGAATGCACTTCCATGTCGTCAGACCATTCCTGAATTTCTGAAGTGACTCTTACATACGACCATTAAGCCTATCCACAATCCAGGTTTTATCCTTCTTTATAAATAAAGGAGATGAAAAGCAGCTTTTAATAGGAAACGAGAACCGACTTCTCCAGCGCTCACTCTGAGTCATAACGCACAAAGCAGCGAAAGGAGAGTGGCCAATACTCTCCAGTATTTTAACTGCGGCAAAGAGCGATTGACCAGTGCTGACTACGTCGTCAACAAGCAAAATTCTTTTTGCGCTTCCCAGTAAAGGTAGAAGATTAGGATCAAAATAGAGGCGCTTCTTACTGTCCGGCGTGGTGATTGACGACAGTGGTAATGACAGTTGATCGTCATACCAGAATTTACGGGACGTACTCAGCGGAATAAAGCGTTCATGATTACACCCTTTGGCCACGGCTGCTGCTAGGCCAAGACCTAGCGTAGGCATTCCAACAATAAGATCGGGTGCAAGAAGCAGTGCCTGTCGGACAAGGTCCTGGCAGAGTACATCGAAAACTCTGAAAGACGTTTGATTGACGAGCAGGGAAGCAACTGCTGTTTTTCCATCAGGGAGGGGACGCAAGGGAAGATCCAGATGCTTCCCCTCGAAGCAGACACGATACCGGTCAGTATAAGGCGGAACCAAAAGCTCGTCAGGCGCGAAATCCTGCCAGAAGGAGAGTGTACTCATTGGGTCTTCTCCACAAAGGAGACCAGGATATCGACAGCTTTTTCCAGCGCGCTTTCATCGAAATCAAAGGCACTGGCATGATGTGGGGCAGTGAGATCCGCTCCAATCAGACAATACCCAGCCTGGCCACCGCGCTCCTGCACGCGCTGCATCATAAATGTGGCGTCATCGCCTCCGCCAATTGGCCAGGTTTGAATAACTTCTCCACCCTTGGCGGCCAGCACAGCATGATGAAGACGTTCCGTGATACTGGTGTCTGATATGGCGCTGATGGCCGTGCCGTATACGTCGATATTTACAGTTGCTCCTTGTGTGAGGGCCGCGCCTTCCAGAGTTCTTCTGGCTCCTGATGTCAGACGCTTCAAACCGTCATTGGTCGAAGCGCGCAGTTCCATTTCTAAGGTCGCTTCATCAGCGATCACGTTCCGGGTGCGGCCGGCATGTAGCAAGCCTACATTGATCCGTGTATCTGCCTGACCATCGCGGGGGAGGGCATACAGTGCAGGAATAGAAATTGCGGCCGCGAGGAGAGCGTTGCGACCTTCCTCGGGGCACATTGCTGCGTGGGCTGCGACACCTTTGAACGTCACATTCCATTTTTCTGCCCATAGGAAGCCGTCTGCGGCCAAGGCAATCGACCCACTGGGCAACTGACATCCGAGATGTGCAGCCAGAAAAATATCGACGTCATCCAGAAGCCCGTGATTGACGATGGGCTGTGCACCTCGGCCACCTTCTTCAGCGGGCTGAAAAATCAGGCGGAGCGTTCCCCTCCAGATCGTTTCAGGAGATGCCAGGCGGGCAGCAACAGCGAGGCCAATGGCTGTATGTCCGTCATGCCCGCATGCATGCATCCTTCCTTCACAAGATGAGGAAAAGCCCTTTAGGGAAGGCAGGTGCGTGTCGTCTTTGATCTCCTGAACAGGCAGCGCGTCCATATCAAATCGCAAAGCGATTACAGGCCCGTCACAGCGCTTGAGATCGCCGCACACAGCTGTCTGGCCGTTTGGCATGCGGGAAATCCATAGAGGACTTGCGCCAGCGGCACGTGCTGCCTCTTGTGCCTGTTGATGGCTTTCTTTCGATGGTAACCCACGCACACCGTCCATGGACATGACTTCCGGACCGACACGGACCGCATATCCGAGCTCAGCAAGGCGTTCTGCAACCAGAGCAGCTGTGCGATATTCGAGAAAGGCCGTTTCTGGAAAACTGTGAAAACTCCGGCGCATGCCAATGACGTCATGGGGGAGCATTCAGCAGGTCTCCAGCACCATGTCTGTCACAATTTCCCCAGTCATACCGTCCGTAATGCCCAGATCTGTCACATGTGGACCTGGATTGCAGGCCAGTGACGCTCCGGTGACCAGCTTGATCATGGACGTAGGCCCATCCCAGGTCGTGGCAGTCGCAGCGGCATCCCGAACGGAGGCAAACTGGCGGGCCACATTCTCCGGGGTCTCGGTTGAAAGAAGGCCACAGACGGGAAGAGGCAAGAGCGCGACAATACGGCCATCACGCGCCACAGCCATGCCGCCGCCGCTTTCAATCAACGTATTGGCAACAAGCGCCATATCTTCAGGGTTCCGCCCGAAGACAGCCAGATTGTGGCTGTCATGCAGAATGGTTGTGCCAATCGTCGCCGACCAGTCTCCCCATCCTTCCAGAATACCCAGACCGGGCGGGGTATTCTCACCATAACGGTTAAACACAGCCATCAGGGCTGTTTCATCAGGAAGCACGAGTGAACCGTTAAGAACATCCATTTCCCGTTCTGCCCACTGGGTGGTGCGAGGTGTGCGAACTGTACGGATAAGAGCCTTACGCGCATGCGGAACCGAGATGCGGAAATCATTTGGGGTAACTGGTGAGCGCCGAACGGTGTTCAACGGAAGTCCAGGCAGTTCTGCTGGCAGTGCCGCCAGCAGTGTTCCATTGGAGGCTACATGAATACCTGACGCAAAAACTTCCTGAGGCGTGAAGTCTGTCAGATTATTGAAGACGACCAGGTCTGCACGTCGTCCGGCTGCGACAAGGCCAAGATCCCTTCTTTCGATCCGCATGGCAGCGTTCAAAGTGGCACAACGGAGAGCATCCATGGGACACATCCCCAAAGACACCAACAACCGAAGATGATGGATCATGCCGCCCCGGCGCAGGAGATCGTCAGGGAAGATATCATCCGTGCAGAGTGTTACGGTCTGCGGAACGCAGGCAAGCTCTTTGAAGGCCTCAATGGCGTCCGGCAAAATATTTTCGTGGGAGACCCGCAATTCCAATGTCATGCCGGCGCGGAGCTTTTCCAGAATGTCTGCTTTACTGGTTAACTCATGGTCAGATTCAATACCCGCCGCCATGAAGGCTTGCAGGTGAGAGCCGCACAGATTGCGGGCATGACCACAAACGAGCTTCCCACTTGCGAGACCGGCGTTGACGATGCCTTCCATACGGTCAGACCCGGCCACGACGCCGCGCATGTCCATTACTTCGGCCACTCCAATAACTTCAGGCCAAGACAGCATTTCTTCCATCGCACCAGCATCGAAGACGGCTCCAGAGCGTTCGAGGCCGGGTGCTGACGGAACGCAGGAAGGTGCTTCGACCAGAATACGGAGCGGCAGACCCTTGGTTGCATTGATGGCCCATCGGACACCGTCCAGCCCGCTGACATTCCCGATTTCATGGGGGTCCCAGCACACGGTTGTTGTTCCTTGAGGAACAACAGTCTGTGCATAAATGCGGGGTGTCACCATGGAGCTCTCGATGTGCATATGCGCATCGATCAGTCCGGGGGTAATGATCTTGCCAGAAAGGTCTAGTATTGTCCCGGCATCTGCGCGTGTTCCGGGCGGATGCACGCTGGCAATGAATGCCCCAACAAGTCCTACGTCGGCCGGCCTGATTTCACCCGTGGCGACATCAGCAACTGAGCCATTGATTAACAGGATGTCAAACGGCAGGCGGCCGGCCGCTGCACTGACGGCGCGGCGGCGTAATTCAGGGTCGTTCAGGGGGCTGTTTACATCAATCATGGCTGTTCATCCTGTTCGCAGCCTCAATAAAGCCTTTGACAAACCGGTCTTTGTCCACGCCCGTTACGACAATGACGGGACGTTCACCAATATGGGGGCGGGTCGCTTCAGGCCACGCGTGAGCATAGCCGTAATTGGGCCCATGGGTCAGATCGACGTCCATATAGGCTGTCACGCTGGAGGTAATGAGGGAAGGGTCCAGAGCAATGGCGGCAGCAAGTTCGTCCCACATCGGCTGGGGACGGAAATAATGCTTCAGATAATCCGAGATGGCCCCCGGATTACGAGCTGCCTGATCCCGAATGTCTGGTGTCATACGGATCGGGTTAGCGACGGCCCCGATTGAGATGATTTCGGGGAAAGGTGCTTCGAGTGTAATACTCGCTGCCTCAGGATCGAACATGAGATTAAAGTCGGTATAATAGTCTGCACTATCCGTAACCTGACGCAGGTTACCGTCTACGATGGCTCCCATGAAAACCAGCTTTTTGCAAAGCGCGGCAAAGTCGGGATCCAGTTTGATGGCAAGTGCAATATTGGTCAGTGGCCCAGCCGCCAGAACAGTCACTTGATGTGGATGAGCATGGACCTGACGGATCAGGAAGAGAGCAGCTGTTTCCGTTGATATGGCCCGTAAGGAAGCACCTTCTTTAAGCGGTCCGACCGGAGGTTGCAGATCAGGGGCATTACCACGCCATGCGCCTTTCCATGGCATTTTCCCGTTAGACTGCTCCCATGCCAGCAGACGAGGGCGCGAGTTGACGAGGGGCTGTGTTGCACCGGGAACAACCGGTAGCGTGGCAGCAATGTCGGCAATATCCAGAAAGCGCGAAAGATGAGCGACAGCTTCGTTTTCCCATCCATCCCCAATCACCACAGTGAAGCCCAGGAAATCTGAAGTATCCTTGCGTCCGAGGATGGGAATAACAGACTGGATGTTCGTGCCGCCGGGGCCTGCAAAGTCATTGTCGAAGATCAGATAGCCTTTTGTGGGGGCAGCACCAGCGGGGAATATGGGCGTGATGCAAGATAGCGCTGCAAGGCCAAGGAGAAGGGCAGAAAAGCAGTTTTTCAAAAACATAAGATAGATCTTCTCACGCATGATGGCCGTGCAGGTTGGCCGATACGACAAAAAACAGAACAAAAATAACGCAAAGCCCCCAGACCACTGGCGTGATACTGCGCCTGCGGCCTGTGGCGAGCGCCATGATCACGTAAGAAAAAGTTCCGATTGCCATGCCGCTGATCAGATTGCCCGTCAGGAGGGCGAAAATAAATGTCAGGATCGCAGGAGCGCTTTCTTTGAGGTTGGACAAATCAAGATGACGCACGCCCTGAAACATCATCATGCCGACCATGAGCAGGGAAGGGGCTGTGGCCTGAGGGGGAATGATCATGAACAGCGGCCAGAAAAACAGTGCGGTCAAAAAGCCTCCGGCAATGACCAGAGCTGTCAGACCTGTCCGACCACCTGCGTGGACGCCAGTGATCGACTCTGAATAGACGGCGGCAATAGATGTTCCGAGCAACGGGCCTACGATGCTGGCAAGGGCATCGGTAATGAAAGCTTCTTTTGCTCGAGGGATACGTCCGCTTTCGGAGACCATCCCTGCAGCCGTGGTGACACCAAGCAGATTTGCCAAAGTCCCGAACAATTCCGTGCACAGGAAGAAGAACAACATGGGCAGCACATAGAAAAAATGGTGCACCAGATACATTGGATCGAGATGAAATGCGGTTTCGTGAGGCCATTGCGGCCAGGCAACAACCTGTTCTGGCCATCGTGTGATTGTGTGCCCTGTCCCGTCCGGTAAGAACAACCCAACAAAGGTGAGAGCGATGATGGACAGGATCAACGATCCGGGGACACGTCGGGCAATGAGAACTGGCGTTAAAATGAAACCTGCCAGTGTCAAAAGAACCTTTGGGCTGCCAACCGGACCCATCGTGACAAATGTTGAAGGATTAGCGACCACAAATCCTGAATTGCGCATGCCAATGAACATGATCACCAGACCAACGGCCACCTGAATACCGATGCGCAGCGTATCTGGAATATCGTGGGCGATCCGCTCCCGGATGCGTGTCAGACTCATCAACAGAAAAATAACGCCTGTCACGCAAGCAAGCGCTAGGGCGGCAGGCCAAGGGACATTCATCTGCTTTACGAGAATGATCGCAAAGACGACATTCGAGCCCATCGCTGCACCGACACCCAACGGCAGATTGGCCAACAGACCCATGACCGTCGTGCCAAAAATGGCCACGAGGCAAGTGGCTGTCAGCACACTTGCCCGGTCCAGGCCAGCTTCCTGCATAATCATGGGATTGACGGCCACGCAGTAAACCATGGCTGCAAATGTTGTGAGGCCAGCAATAACCTCACGTCCGATCGTTGTACCACTGGCGGTCAGGCCAAAAAAACGGTCCAGACGGGTCATCAGCATCCGATCAGAAATCGAGTTTGACTGTGGCAAGGGCTGCAAAGCTGCCCGCAACATAGTACGTCGGTGTTCCCTGAGATGCGATTGTGGTCCCATAAAGGCCTTTGCTGACCCGGGAGGACGCTGCAATACCAGAGACACCCGACAGGTATTTGTTGTTGCCCACGTTCATGAGATTGAGCCGGACTTCTGGATGTGTATTGAGAACCTTTGGCATACGGTAGCCAAAGTTCATATCAGCATTCACATAGCCCGGCATGGCCTGATCGTTCATGAAAGTAGAAAACTGGCGACCCACATATTTGACCGAGAAACCGGCGAAATACGTGCCGTCGTCATAGTCCAGCCCGACAGAGGCTTGAACACTGGGGCTGCGGACTGCCGTCTTTCCAGCTGTTTTCAGATAATCAGAGCCGACCTTGTAATTATTGTCGATCGTGGCGTGCAGATATTCAGCCGAGACATACGGGTGCAGGTGGTGCCACGGATGCAGCCCGATTTCGACATCCACACCGCGCGATGTCTGACCACCCGCGTTGATGTTCTGTGTGATCTGGGCGTTATTGATCGTGACCTGCGTTGCGACCTGACGGTTGGTAAAGTTGTAATTGAAAAATGTGATTGAGCCGTTCAGAATATTATCTTGATAACGGTATCCGATTTCTTCCGAGATAGAATACTCGGTTTTCTGCGTGGGATTTGCGAGCGTCGCAACCTTGCCTGTGGTTGCACTATAGGTGTTGTAGAGCGCGTTAAGCGTCGGTGTCCGAAAGTTCGTGGCCACGTCCGCAAAGATCTGGCTGTGATTATCTATTTTATAGCGCGCGCCCAGATTGGGTGTGGTCACGGCAGCGTTCATGCTGGTGCGATACTGGGCGCCGGGCAGATAGTTGTAACCAATACGTGTCACCATCGATTCTTTGACGCCTGCTTCAATGCGCAGTCTGTTGTGCAGCGCATTGAAGGTATCGCCAAAGAACAGGGAATTGACCCGTGTAATGGTCAGGTTGTCGTAGCTCGCCAGTCGCGTGCCATCTGAGAGCTTCACATTACCTAGGTAGCCCCAGACATTTGCCGGACCACCATTCGCGCCCACTTCGCTGTATGGGTTGAGCATTCGCTGACGCGACCAATCAAACCAGTAACCAAACACAAATGTATGATGGCCGATCGTATAGTGGACCTTTGAGACCATTCCCGGGCGATAGACGTATGGTGTCCCGAAAGGCGTGTACATCATGACCTTGTCATTGGTCGTGCCATTGCCATTCAGATCAACGCTGTATCGCTGGTTCCCTGAGTACACGGCATTTTCTGACATTAAAGATGCTGACGCGATCGTTCCGGAGTTCCAGTAGAAGTACGGCGTGAAATCAAAGCCGAGGTGGCTATTGACCACGATATTCTGCGGCGCACTGAGAATAAGAACTCGATAGGGGCTCTGGTGCAGTTTCCAGTACCGTGTGTCTGTGGGCGAGAAGTCCACGGAATAGTTGGCGTGTCGACCATACTGTTGCCAGGCAGAAAGGCTTGGATTGAGATAGGATACTTTCATGGAATCGTCGAAGGTCAAGGCAACTGAGCTTCTGCTTCCGTTCTCCCAGTCCTTTACCAGTTTGGCGTCGATGTGCTGTTTGTGATCATTACCCGCACCACGGAAATGAGGCTCTTCCAGATGCGACCACGCGACAAATGCGCGCATTCCGGTATTGCCAATGTCTCCCGTCTGAAGGCGCACATATTCCCGATGGGTGTTATAGGAACCGAAAGACCCGGCAACGGTTCCTCCCATCTTATGGGACGGATCGATCAGGTTCATTGTTACCAGACCACCGGAGGCACCAATCGTCGGGGAGTCCAGATTGGCTGACCCTTGTTGCATTGTCACTTCATTGAGGTTTTCTGAATCCACCCATTCCGTCGGGAATGCCATGTAGGACCCAATATCATTGAGTGGGGCACCTTCAACCGTAAATCCGATCTGATCGCTGTTCATGCCGCGGATCGTCATGTTTCCGCTGACCATGCCAAAGGGGTCTGCACTTGCAACATTGGCGCCGGGCATGTTTCCCAGAAGTTTGAACACGTTCGGCGTCGGGGCCTGTTTGGCAATATAGGCTTGAGTGATTTCGCTTCTTGATTTTGCCCCATTCTGGGCGACCATCCTGCCGCCGCCAGCCGCTGCACCAGCTACGCGGATAACTTCCGAGCGCTCCGCTGAGAGAGACGTTGCCTTGCGATGAGGGGCCGAATGGTGTTTGTCGATGCTGGATGGGTGGTCCGACAGGGTTGCCGCATGCGCGGGCAGACAGACTAGGCTGCCGAGAAACGTGGTACCTAGAAGGATTGAAGTACGCATGACTGATGAAGCTCCCGGCCAAACACGGAGACACGACGAAAACGGGCTCGTTCTGCCTCTCACCCGGGACTGTCAGGGAGTGAATCGGCAAAGACGTCTTAAGTTGTTATAAGACGTCCTGTTACTGATTTCCTCTAAGATTTCAATCCATAAATGCAACAATATAGGAAAAATCTTGCTTATGCCTGACGCTGTGTTTGTGGCTGCGCTGGATATGAATGGCGCAGAGCCGCTTTATCTTCAGGTGGCCCGACATATTTCCAGCCTCATTGGTAAAGACAGCCGCTTTGTGGATCGTCTGCCGTCTGAAGCTGAGCTATGCCGATTGTATGCCGTGAGCAGGATTACGATCAGACAGGCCCTTGCCTCCCTGGCAGAGCGGGACATTGTTGTGCGGCAACATGGGCGAGGGACCTTTGTGGGATCTCTCCATCGACCCGGTCGGCAGAAAACAATCCATTCCTTCTTCGATATCCTGTCGAGCAAGGGGCTAAGGCCGGAAATGATCATGCTGGATTACCAGATGCGTCTTCCCCCTCAGGAGGTAGCCAAGGCCTTTGAATCGGTGGAACAGGCTCTGTTTATCCGGCGTGGATATAGGAGCGAGCACACTCCTCTTGGCGTCACGGAAGTCTTTTATCCGGGGCATCTGGCGTCCGCCATTACGCGCGAGATGGCCTCTGCCCGGACCTCAACGGCCATTCTGCGAGAAGAGCTTGGACTTCGGGTCACGCATGCAGATATCTCGATCGGCCTTTCCCGAGCGTCGGAAGATGTTGCCCAGTGGATGAAGCTTCCTGAGCAGACTACCCTGATGCGGATTGAACGTATTACAACATGTGCAGAATTAGGAGTGTGCGAATACAGTAGGCTTCTTGTTAGTGAAGCAACGGCAGATTTTAGAATTGGATTAAATGGAGATATTATAAATAATTATTAAATAAAAATTATTTATTTTATAGATTCTATATTTATGCGCGTCTCAATCATGCTCCAGAACAGCGGCAGTACCCTACCTATCCCACAGCGTCATGAGATGATTGCCGCGAAGTTCATCAGGGTCAGAAGTCATTTAATATAGCTGGGGAGCCGTCGCGGGTGACCGGAACAAAGTAGGAGCTTGCTGTCCGAACAGGCACGCCATCAGCAACTAGATGCCATCGCGACATATTGGAAGTGGCCATTGAAGAAAGATCCGTATGGTGCTTGGTGCCGGGCATTCCACGAGCTTATAGCTCTTATTTAGTGTCCGCTATTGGGAAGACCTTCAATGGACCGGCATGTAGGCCTATGCCGCCTGTCTGTTCAACAGGGATAGAGCACCCAGACAGATCAGGAGGCGACTGGAAGATCCGGCTCTTGAATAAAGACTGGGAAACCCGGCATCAGGGCGAGCGCGTGGTTCCTGAGCGAGCCTGCTGACTGAACTAAAACTCGCTGGAGAAATACCCATATCGCTGGCACCCAAAAGACAGACGCACTTACTTATCCCCAAAATGTCTGTGGGATGAATGATTGTCGTCTAATTGTGCCATCCTCTTTCTTGCTCAAGAGGGTCCGCGTCGTCGAATAACCGTTTAAGGCAGAGCAACTCCCGCTCGATTTTAACGTAAGGCGAAAGTCATCACGCAGACCCAGTCGTCATCATCCATTGCCTTCAAAATTGGGTCGCAGGGATTTCAAAAATAATTTTGATCGTTTCAGCCGTGAATTAGCCTGGACCATCGCTTGCGGCCGCGAGGAGTGGCACAATGACATCGCTGATCGGCGTCGGGATGCCGTGGGCGCGACCTCGACGCCGGATGACGCCGTTGCGGATATCCCATTCAAGGGGGCGACGGGCTTCACGGTCCGTAAGAATGGACGTGCCCATGTCAGCAGGAAATGCCAGGAATTTGTCGAGGATGCTCTGAGGAACCTCATCACCAAGTTCAGCGCCCTCGGCGCGAGCCACGGCCAGGCATTCCCGCAGATAAGTGAGCGTCAGTTCGGCGATGTCCGACCGGCCAAACATGCCTGAGCGGCGCCGCGTGAGCACCATGAGGCCGGCTGCCGCGTTCTGCAGCAGTTTGCGCCAGGCCTGGGAAAGGAAGTCCTCCGCCAATTCTACGGAACAGCGGGAGCCCTGCAACGCCTCGACAACGATGTGTGAAGCCGACATGTCTGGCAGGGTAAGACGCACAGCCCCACGCAAGCGCACCGAGCCATCGGACTGCGCCTGAACAGGAAACCACACAACAGCAGGTATGACCTGCGCATGCGGACAGTGTGGCCCAACACGCTCCACCTGTTCTACCCCGTTTTGGAGCACGCACACGACGGTCCTCGGGCGACACAGTACTGACAGCCATTCCGCCGCCGCCTCGATTTGCGTGTCCTTGACCGCCAGGAAGACGAGGTCAGCCTTCCGATCTATTTGTCTGGGATCAGTCTTTACGGGTCCGGGAACGGTGATGAGACGACCATTATCCTGAAGAGTCAGATGCTCGCGTGGTGTGCGACCACATAGCACCGGAGTATGACCAGCTTCATACAGCGCCGTCGCGATCACGGTGCCGATTGCCCCGGGGCCTATGACAGCGACAGCGGTCCTCATATCCGTATTCATAAAAATGGCCTCCCTCGCGAAATCTTTGGCTCACATACAGCGCATATACGCACATGACGCTTGTGCGTTCGATGCGTGCTTTGTAATGTATTACATATGATGATAGATAAATGTAATGAAATTACAGATTCTGCAGGGCGACTGGGTCAATGGCTCGGCGGCATTCAGGCACGCACCGGCGACCTCGCTGCCAGCGAGGAGAAGGTGGTCGCACTCCTGCTCACCGATCCCTTGTTCGTCGGCACCAGCACGACTGCGCAGGTAGCCGCCCGCGCTGGCGTCTCAGCACCAAGCGTGATCCGCGCCGCACGTGCGGTCGGGTTCAGCGGCTTTACTGAACTCAAGATTGAGATCGCCCGTGCCCGCGGCACGGCCGAATTCTTCGCGCCTTCTGAAACACTCACGGCGGATGCGACGACCGCCACCGTGCTCGAAACATCTATTCGTGCCGGCACCGACGCTCTGACGGCGCTCGGCGGCGCCGTGGACACGACTGCGCTCGACAAGGCCGTTGCCTCTATCCAGAGTGCCCGCCAGGTGATCGCCTTCGGTGCAGGGCCGTCAGCAACGGTTGCTGCTGACGCCGTGTTCCGCCTGCGTGCACTTGGCGTGACGACCATCGGCATCCCGGATTATTTGTCGGCGATGATTGCCACGCGCCTGCTCGGGCCGGGCGACGTCGTTATCGCTGTCAGTTCGACGGGTCGCACGCCAACGACGCTCGGTGTCGCCGATGCAGCTGCCGCCGCAGGAGCATTGCTTATTGCGGTCACCAATCAGTACGGCACACCGTTGGCCACCCTTGCGGACATTGCACTGGTCGTTGGTGGAGCACCACTGCCAGCACAGATGGCCGCTGCTGGCAGCCGATTGGCCCAGCTCGTCGTCATCGACGCACTGGCCGCAGCACTTGCCTTACGCGACCCGGAGCGTAGCCGACGGGCAGAACGAGCCGGCATTGACCTGCCCGATCTTGCCTGATGAAGCCGGGCACGGTTGAAATAATTCTCGTTGCGGCGGTCGCTCATGCGATGTGGAACCTGGCTTCGAAATACAAGCGCGGTGATACCCTGCTGTTCGTCTGGGCCTATACCGGCATCTCGGCGTTGCTCTGTGTGCCAATCTGGGCCGCACTTGTAACCCCGGGGCAACAGGTGCTCGACTGGCGGCTTGCCTTGGGCGCGGCCGTCTCGGCGGTGCTCCATATCGCATACTCCCTGATCTTGCAGGTCGGATATGATCGCGCAGAGCTAGGCGTAGTCTATCCGGTAGCACGCGGCACGGGGCCATTGCTGACGATGCTTTTCGCGGTTCTCCTGCTGGGAGAACACCTTACGGCAGTCGCGATGCTTGGCGCTTTCCTGATCATAGCAGGAATCCTCGTTGTCACAGGAAATCCGTTTAGGCGCGCAACTTACCACCCGCTTCAGGGTGTGTTATGGGGCGCTGCGACAGGCGCCACCATTGCAGGCTACACTCTCTGGGACAGTTATTCAGTCACTTCACTGCATCTCGCACCAGTAAGTTACTATACTGGCACGCTGCTGCTACAGGGCATATTGCTAACCCCAAGCGCACTGCGTCGGCGTCATCGGATCCCGGCTGCTATCCGCGCAAACATCACGCCAATCCTTATTGTCGCCGTGCTTTCTCCTCTGGCCTATATCCTCGTACTCAGCGCCATGCAGACGGCACCAGTGGCGCTCGTTGCGCCTCTGCGTGAATCATCTATCGTTATAGGCTCTCTTCTCGCATGCATGCTCTTTCACGAGGGCCATCTCACGCGCCGGATCACGGGGGCTATCGTTGTACTGATCGGGATCATGGCAGTCAGTTTTTGATACCCCTTCACCGATGCCTCTGCCTGTGACGATGTCAGACTGGGGGAGGGATTGCTCGACCGCCGTAATACAGCATCGGATGTCTGGGCGGACACGGCCTATCGGTCAAAAGCCAATGAAGCTTACATGGAAAAGCGAGGTTTTGCCTCAGAGGTTCACAGGAAAAAGTCGCATCTCAAACCCATGCCCGTCATATCCAGCGGTCCAATCTTGGCAAATCCATCATTCGATCCCGTGTCGGGCATCTTTCGGCTGATCAGAAATTGCAGACATGACTGTCTGTCCGCACTGTGGGCATCGCCTGTGCCGCGATGAGGATCGGGCTGACCAAAATTGTCTACAATCTGCGCGACTTTCTATTTCTGGAACGGAGCAGCCTCGTCGCGTAGAAAACTAGGCTATAACGCTCTCCGCTCTGCTCCAGACGTAGGCAGAAAGTCTTCACTCCGAACCATCAATCCCTGCGCGTTGATCCGAAAATCAGGGCATGATGACTTCAATCAATGGCTCTTCGATCCCTCCAAATGCGAGTGGTAAGATTGCGTTGATTTCCGGTTCTTGTTCGGCAAGGTGCAGGCGGTTATGTCCTGCTTGGCGAGAGGCTAGCTGACCCGGTCTCAGAACAACAATATGCAAGGACTGTATGGGCGCTAATCTCGAAAAAATAACTAGCTGCCCGCCATGCGCAGACCCGCATAGCGATACCCAAGCATTCTGGCGGGATCCGGCCTTGCCTTTCGTCGAGAGCCGCCGCGCCTGCCAGAGCTGGGCCTGTTACAAGCCCCATCATCACCCGACCTTTTCAATTGGTGCCGTGGACGGCGGCACCAGTGTCTTCACAGGTGCTCCGAGTGGCCCAGTTCTCCTGTCTCCTGGCACGCTCGTCTTCATACCTGCATCGCGTGTTCATGCGTGCAACCCGGCTCCCAACACCGCTTGGAGCTATCAGATGCTGCATCTGGACGCCCCATGGCTCCAGGCTGTTCGGCGAGAGTACCTTCGCACTGAATTGATGGAAGATGAGCCGGTGCGTATTGTGACCGATCCGATGATCTATGCGCGCTTCTGTTTTCTCAATGCGTTGCTGTTCGGAGAAGCCGATCCTCTCGAAAAGGAGGCCGCTTTGATCGAGTTTGTCGTGGATTACGACAGCGAACAGGGGCTTTTTATTGAAAGACCACTCGTCCCTTTGAACCTGGCCGAGCAGATTCAACCAGCCCTAGACTATCTGTATACGTGGCCCACCGTCAGTACGACCTTGGACAAATTGGCTGTCCTGGCAGGCATGAGCCGCTATCAAGTCATTCGGGCGTTCCGCGCTGTCACAGGCATGACACCACACGCCTGGCAGCTCAATCAGCGCGTCAATCTTGTCAGGGAGTGGATTCAAAGCGAGGACAGCCTTGCAGACGTGGCCCACAACCTTGGCTTTGCGGATCAGGCCCACTTTCAGCGAGTGTTTAAGGCGCATGCTGGTGTGACGCCTGGAAGTTTCCGAGGCTGACGACGGCACGGCTGCAATTTTCTTCAATACAGTAGGTGCTTTGGTGAGCACACTGTGTGGAAAAAACGACGAGTGTATCCTGAATGCAGCCATTCCTGATGATCGCCGCAGCGCATTTCCTGGCGCTGCTTTCTCCCGGCCCCGATTTCTTCCTGATCGCCCGAAATTCGCTGTCTTCCGGTTGGCGGGTCGCCAGCGGTGCCTGTCTGGGTATTGCTGCCGCCAACGGCGTGTTCATCGTCGCCGCATTTGCGGGGCTTGCCGTGCTGAGCCGAGAAAGCACGTGGTTCGTGATCCTTCAGCTGACCGGTTGCGCTTATCTGCTCTATCTGGGCGTGCTGTTCATTCGCCATGCTGGTACCAGCGGCTTGGGAAGTGTACTGACACAGGGTAGTCATGTCGCACGATCCAGTCTTTGGTTCGGGGCATGGCGCCGCGCCGCCAGCATGGGCTTCCTGTCAGGGATACTTAATCCCAAGAATGCGCTATTTTATGCTAGTCTGGCGACAATGCTGACTGGGCCTTATGCCAGCACGGGCTGGAAAGCGTTCTATGGCATCTGGATGTTCAGCGTCGTGCTGCTATGGGACCTGCTGGTGGCGGTCATGATTGGCAATCAGGCCATCCTGCAGCGTTTCGCACGGGTGCTGCCGTGGCTAGAGCGCGTTTCCGGTGCCATGCTGATTCTGCTGGCTGTAGGTGTCATCATTTTCCTGATGCATTGAGACACATCGAAGTCTGTGCGGTAAGAAACCGTCTTCTACCGGCGTTGTTATCGATTGCAATGGCTCGACCACGCTAGTGTTCTATCCCGCAAATAGCTTCGCTGTGGTGATGCAAATCTGGACGAAAGCATCGATTTTCTCAATGAGATCCCAAGCACTGACGAAAGAAGCGTAGCGGATGTAGTGGGAACGCCCTACGGCTTTTGATGGGTTCTCTAGATTTCCTTTCTCATCTTGTAATGAGAGGGGATGGAGTGAAGCCGCCAGGTTTCTTTGATGATGATGTCGCTGCGTACACGGCAGAAATCAGGGCTGACCTGGAAGCTCGTGGTTGTGTCATCCGCCCTTACGATTTGATGATTTCTGACCATGCCCAGAGCAGGGGGCTTGTTGTTGTAACTGGGAATCTACAAGGATTTACCCGAGTAAACGGGCTGCGGTCCGAGGATTGGATGGCAGACTAACTCAGGCAGTAGAATGCGCGCGTTGAAATATCCAGCAGGCAATAAACGAACTACCGTTCAAGATCTTCAATTTCTTTGACAAATGCCGAGAAAACACTGGCTCCGAGACTATTTTCCCTGCACCCTACGGCTGTAGCCTGGTGATGTCCCTGTGATCCGCTTGTAAGCACGGCTGAAGGCGGCCTGAGATGTATAGCCGAGGCGATCGGCAACTCTCTCAATGGACATTCTGTCGTAAGCGAGCCAGGTCCGGGCGATGCGCATCCGCAGATCTCCTGCGTAGCGCAAAGGCGAAACGCCAATTGTTTCCTGAAATCGCTTTGCAAACACTGAGCGCGAAAGACCGCTTTCCGCCGCCAAATCCGCGACGGTCCAGTCGCGTCCGGGGTGACGATGCAGGGCAAGAATAGCGCGCGATAGTTTTGGCTCTCGCAGAGCGGTTACAAAGGCGGAACTGTTTCCACACCCACATTCAACCCAGCCTCTGACAATGACCGCCATCACAACATCGGCGAGACGGGCAAGAATACCGGCATCTCCCACGCGCCCGGTGCAGGCTTCCTGTTCCATGGCTGTCAAAATCGGCATGAGTTCAAGATAACGCTGGCTCGTAGCGTCAATCATCATGATCTCTGGCATCAGGGGGACAAGTCCCTGCAGGCCCCCGAGATCAAACTCCATGCAGCCACTAAAGAAAATCGTATGGGGTGTGCCGATGGAGCAAGCCTCGACCGCACACATGGTCTCGCTGAGGGGAACGACATCGCAATGGTCGATATCCTGAACTGGAGCCGTCGGGTCGGAGAGAATTTGATGTGCACTCCCTTGCGGAAGGAACACCGCATTTCCCGCCGAGAGCGTCTGAAGCGCGGCATCTTCAGTAAGTAGCTTTGCTGTTCCGGTCGCCAGAAAATGGAAATAGGCGCAACCGGGTTTTGCCTTGAAAGCAAAGCCAAAAGAGGACCCAGCATGAATGCGACGGTATTGAATGCCACGCAAACGCATCCCGAGAAGCAGTTCGCTCATGAGGTCAGAGGACGGAGCAATCTGGTCCAATGGCGGAATATCCCGGCGTTATAGTCAAAGAATACAGATGCACAGTCATAGATCGTCCTGAGTATGCCGCATAGCCTGTGTTGCAACAGCAACTCTAAGGACGTTTTCATGAGTGATATATTTTTGGAGCCAACCACCTCGGACATCGGCAGCATAGACGACACCGAGCCTACATCCCCTGCATGGATGGCGGTTTTCTCACTGGCCATGGGGGTTTTCGGACTTCTGACAGCGGAATATCTGCCTGCAAGCCTTCTGACACCCATGGCCGCCGGATTGGGCGTCTCAGAAGCCTTGGCGGGACAGGCGGTCACGGTAACGGCGGTAATTGCCATGTTTTCCGGCCTGCTGACGGCAAGCCTGACGCAACGGGTCGATCGCCGGATTGTGCTCCTTGCGTTCAGTCTACTGATGATCACGTCCAACCTGTTGGCTGCTCTGTCATCCAGCCTCATCGTACTTCTTGCTATGCGGGTCCTGCTGGGTATTGCTCTAGGAGGGTTCTGGAGCATGGCAGCTGCTGTGGCGATGCGCCTTGTTCCAGCGGCGCTCCTGCCACGTGCTTTGTCGATTATTTTTAGCGGCATTTCGGTAGCAACCGTCGTAGCCGTTCCGCTCGGCAGTTATCTGGGCGGCCTGTATGGGTGGAGAGCTGCCTTTTTTGCAGCGGCGGCGCTCGGCGTTCTCACTCTGGCCTTCCAGTTTTTCACACTTCCAGCTCTGAAGCCCCATAGTCCTGCCCGTTTGGGAACTATTCTGGATGTTTTGCGCAGGCCCGGGGTTGGCGTAGGGATGCTCTGCTGTACTCTTGTTCATACAGGTCAATATGCCTTGTTCACCTATATCCGCCCGGTACTGGAAAACGTGATGGTGATCAATGTCAGCGGTCTGGCGCTGGTATTACTGGCTTTCGGCGTCGCAAATTTCATTGGAACACTAGCTGCCGGATGGATACTTGAACGTAGCCTACGCGCTACGCTTGTCGTTATGCCGGTTTTGATTGGGATCGCAAGCTTGGGTCTGATCCTGTTACCTATGGGAATAACTGGTCAGGTGCTGCTGGTGATCCTATGGGGAATGGCTTTTGGTGGCGTTCCGGTGGCGTGGTCGAACTGGGTCGCGCATGCGGTTCCAGATCAGGCTGAAAGCGCGGGTGGAATGGTCGTGGTCTCCGTGCAGTCTGCCATCGCCGCAGGGGCAGCTGTAGGTGGTCTGATGTTCAGTATCGGCGGTGTGGTCGGTGTGTTTGGTGTCGCCAGCGCGATCATGCTTTTTTCCGCTCTGCTGATCGCGCTCCGAGTACGGACCAGCGCCCGTGAGATGAATGAACAAGCAGCCTAGGGACGCGAGCATGGGGTGATTTAAGCGTCTCAACGGCCGCCTACGATCGCATGTCAATAATACGGGTATCTGGAGAGTCCGCCTCTTAAGCTGAATGGCTTATACGAAGGAATTACTGACTGTCCGCTCATTTTCCGTGCTGGCAACAGGCGGCATGCAGAATTTCCGCTTCACGGTACGCGCGGCAAGAACCTCCCATCTCCGGCAGTCTCACAGCAACTCACCCTGAACCGCCGCGGGATTGACGAAGACCGGTATGGATAAATTACCCCACGTGTTGTCCCGGATCATGCCCCGTAAGCCAAGATTGCGTATCAGCCTGGCTACGGTAAAGTGAGCGGCCGTGAAATTTTCCCAACGAAGTTGACGCTAGACCTTGCGCACGATGTGACACCGAAATGTTCGATGAAGACCCGCACGCAGTATCTTCGGGCTTCAAATCTCTATCACGTTGCTATCGAGCTGATCTGCGGCTTGGTTCGCGTCGCTTTCGTAGCCGTTCATAGTAGGCTGACTGGGTAATCTGTAGCATCTTGCAAATCGGCTCGATCCCGTATGCTTTGCGATATCGACGAACCCCGTTATTTCCGAGAGGGGCGGTCAAGGTGCGCTTGGGAGAAATACACTGGTGCCCTGCGCAGAACTTCATTCATCTGATGCACTTCGCGGTTCTCGCGTACCAGCCTCTTGAGCCGACCGGCGGTTTCGGCTGGAACGTTTGCCTGTTTCGACCTTGGCCTTCTTGCCCATTCGTTCAGGGTGTGGGCTGAGCAGCTAATGATTGCCAGCAATCGGCATTATCGCTGTCTAGCTCGAGGGTGCTTGCTTTAGGGTGGTCTTCCTCGATCAAAGTCTCCTAGACAGATCCGGCGCTATCAGAAAAGACTGATTGCATCATGCTTCTCACAAGCAGCGATACAGTCTGTTCTGATATCCAAGCCTATAATGTTCTATAATATTTTAATTACTATGGTAAATAATAATCATATAAAATAAATGTCTTCACGGAGCCGCAATATAAATTATTTAATAATAAATTGTTACAATAACACAATGAGTGCGAATCAGATTAATTATTATTTATTGATTTCTATCAATTGGAATTATACAAATTTGTGTATATCGCAACTTATTGTGTCTGAATAAATACTGAGGAATATCTTTGTGTATGCATTGACGGCACTATTATCTGGCCTATTTGTTGCGTGCCCAGAGATAGCTTTGTTTCTCGCCCTGATTGTCGGTTGCTGGATTGGACGCTTTCGTTTTGGTTCGTTCCAACTCGGTAGTGTCGCGGGCTCTCTGCTGGCAGCTGTCCTGATTAGTCAGGTGGGTGTTCATATTGATTCAGGCATCAAGAGTGTTCTGTTTGCTCTTTTTATCTATGCCGTTGGTTACCAAAGTGGACCGCAGTTCTTTCGCTCATTGGGGCGGCAATCTTTTAAAGAAATTTTGATGGCTGCTGTGCTTGCTATTACGGGGTTGCTCACCGTTGTAGCTGTCGCACGTATTTTCCATCTCGATAAAGGGCTCGCTGCAGGACTTGCAGCAGGGGGCTTAACGCAATCGGCTATTATTGGAACAGCCGGTTCTTCGTTGGAAAAGATTGGTCTGCCTCTTGCGCAGGTGCAGCAGCTTCAGGGCAATGTCGCAGTTGGGTATGCTGTGACGTA
Source organism: Gluconobacter sp. P5B12 (assembly GCF_018812035.1). NCBI lineage: Bacteria > Pseudomonadati > Pseudomonadota > Alphaproteobacteria > Acetobacterales > Acetobacteraceae > Gluconobacter > Gluconobacter sp. P5B12. The sequence continues at coordinate 20,299 of NZ_JACRVV010000010.1, forward strand.
TATCTTCGGTTCCATCGGCCCTATTCTTTTATGCGTAAACCTGCTGCCGTGGTTCATGAAACGCGGCATCCGAGAAGATGCCATCCGTGCGGAAGCCGAACAGGCAGGTGGCGTACATATTATGGGGGAGGGAGAGGTTTCTGCTTTCCCCAATCTTGTTGGACGGGCCTATCGTTTAACGCATTCTGATCTTACCGTTGCGCGTGTTGAAAGCATGGCCGCAGCTATTACAGTAGAGCAGGTACTGCGTAATGGTAAGGCGGTAGGCGTAGCGTCTGACATGGCTTTAATGCCGGGTGACCAAGTTCTGTTGGTTGGGCAGCGCCAGGATGTTCTGGCTATAGGGCAGAATATCGGTCAGGAAATTGGAGAAATTCCTGGTTTGGATTTTTCCCTTATTCGCCGTGATGTTGTTTTGTCCCGTAAGGATTTTGCGGGAAAAACGGTTGGACAGTGTGCCGAGCTACTTTCGGCTGCTGTGCGTCATGGTGTTTATCTTGTTGCTCTTTCGCGCGCAGGTAAAGCTATTCCCGTAACCAGCACTGCGCTCGTGCAGAACGGGGATATTGTGACTTTGCTTGGTACATCAGTAGATGTGCAGCGAACTGCGTCCCAAATCGGTTCTATTCTTCTTCCTAATATTAAAGCTGATCTTGTTTTTCATTCATTAGGTATAGCTTCCGGTTTGTTGATCGGCTTGGGCGTGATGCACATTGGATCTGTTCCTCTCACTCTTGGAGGTGGTGGTGGCGCTCTCCTGTCTGGCCTGCTGTTTGGTTGGTATCAAAGCCGCCACCCCGTTATGGGCAATATGCCTCAGGGCGCTTCAACCTTTCTGGTGGACTTCGGGTTGGCTGGTTTTGTGGCGGTCACAGGGTTGCAGACGGGTCAGCAGGCCATTGCGACCATCATGCAGCATGGCATTACGCTCTTTCTCTTGGGCGTTATTGTAACATTGGTCCCGCTTATCCTTACCATGCTCTTCGGGCGCTATGTGTTGCGGTACAACAATACAGCTATTTTTGCAGGTGCTTTGGCTGGAGCGCGCAGTGCCAACCCAGCCTTTGGTGAAGTGCTGAACCAAGCGGGTAACGCCGTTCCCACTCCCGCTTTTGCCATTACTTACGCCGTTGCAAACGTTCTTCTGACATTGCTGGGGCCGCTGGTGGTCGCATTTTCCTAAATACTAAAAATAAGGAAACTTAATAATGACGATCGATTATTCGAAATTTCGTGATCTCAGTCCATTTGAACTTAAAGATACACTTATAAACCTGGCATCGTCGAAGGCAGACCGCGTTATGCTTAATGCAGGTCGTGGCAATCCCAACTTTCTAGCTACACTCCCGCGCGCGGCCTTTTTCCTGCTTGGGCAATACGCATTGTCGGAAGCACGTCTTTCTCTGTCCTATCTGTCACCAGGGCTTGGAGGCACAGTGCGGATCGAAGGAATAGAAGGGCGTTTTGACCGCTTTATTGAAAGCAATGCAGATAAAGAAGAAGCAGCTCTTCTAGGGCATGCCCTAAGTTACGTGAGGGATCAGATGGGGCTCCCTCCTGCTACATTCCTTATCGAAATGGTGGAAGGTATTCTGGGGTGTTACTACCCGACCCCGCCACGCATGCTGACCCTGAGCGAAAAAATTGTTGCGCAATACGTGCTGCGTGAAATGGTGGGTGGAAGTGTCGCACTGGATTCCACAGATTTTTTTGCGACCGAGGGTGGCACGGCGGCCATGGCCTACGTGTTCAATTCCCTCAAGCAGAACAGTCTCATCAAAAAGGGAGACAAGGTGGCTATCGGCATGCCCATCTTTTCTCCCTATATCGAAATTCCACAGCTTGAAGAATATGGCCTTGAAGTTGTGCCAGTGCAGGCCGATCCAGCTCTGAATTGGCAGTATCCGGAAGGTGAACTGGAAAAGCTGCGCGATCCGGCGGTAAAAATCTTTTTCTGCGTGAACCCCAGCAATCCCCCATCTGTCAAGATGAACGATGCGTCGCTGGAGAAGATTGCATCCATTGTTAAAGAACGCCCGGATCTGATGATCTTGACTGATGACGTTTATGGCACGTTTGCTGATGGCTTCCGGTCGCTTTACGCAATTTGTCCGCAAAATACGATCCTGGTTTACTCTTTCTCAAAATACTTCGGAGCAACAGGTTGGCGTCTGGGGGTAATCGGCATGCATAAGGAGAATGCTATTGATGCGCGATTGGCACAGCTTCCGGAAGATGCAAAAAATGCACTGGTAAAACGCTATTCCAGCCTGACAACAGATACCGCAAGCTTGAAGTTTATTGATCGATTGGTGGCGGATAGCCGTGCTGTGGCACTGAACCATACGGCTGGCCTTTCGACCCCGCAGCAAGTTCAGATGGTACTTTTCTCATTGTTTGCGCTGATGGATCATGAAGGTCGGTATAAAGCGACGCTCAAGAGCGTCATCCGCCGTCGGGAAGCTGCGCTTTATCAGGAATTGGGGGTAGCGCCAGCAGAGGACGCGAATGCAGTAGATTATTATACCCTGATTGACCTGGAAGACGTCTGCCGCACCCTGTACGGCGACAACTTTGCCCAGTGGATGCTCAAACGTTCCAGCACAGGTGAGATCCTGTTCCGGATTGCGGATGAGACAGGCATTGTTCTGCTGCCAGGCACCGGGTTTGGCGCTACACGTCCATCGGCACGCGCCTCTCTCGCAAATCTCAATGAATTCCAGTACGCGGCGATTGGTCGTTCATTGCGAAAGATGGTTGAGGAATATCACGGCGAATTCGTGAAAACTCCGGAATAATCAAAACTACAGAGCTCCCTTCAAGGATGCTGATGCTGTTTTTAATCACGGGAAGAGAGGGCAGCCCTTTCTCTTCCCGTGCCGGAAAAGTATTCCCTATGTTTTCTAGGCGTGCCCTGCCTCTTTTTGCTGCAACTCTGGGAGTAGCTTCGATTATGCCTGCTTTTTCTCACACAGAAGCCTCAAGCGCTCCTCATGAGATGATCCATCAACAGATAGCGTTACCGCGCGTGCTCGTATTGGCGACTGGTGGCACGATATCCGGAAAGGCCGCCCCTCGGTCCGCCATTGGATACGACGCAGGCGCTGTAACGGGAGAGCAGTTGATTGCTGGTGTGCCGGGGGTCGAAAAACTAGCGCACTTGCAGGTAGAGCAGATCTCCAACATTGCATCCCAGAACATGAACAGCAAAGTCTGGTTCAAAATTGCCGAGCGTATTCAGAAGGCGTTCTCTAATAACGAAGCCGATGCTGTTGTGATCACTCACGGCACTGACACAATGGAGGAGACTGCTTTCTTTCTGGGGACCGTGATTGGAGATGCGCGGCCCGTTATTTTGACCGGCGCTATGAGGCCCAGCACAGCTATTAGTGCTGATGGCCCGGCAAATATGTATGAAGCTGTGAAAGTAGCGGTCGATCCGCAGGCCCGCGGGCGGGGTGTGCTAGTCGTTTTGAATGACGAAGTGCAGTCGGCACGTGGTGTGAGCAAAATGCATACGACGTCTCTTCAGACATTTCGTTCGCCTAATCTTGATCTTGTTGGATATGTTGATCCGGCAAGCGTGCGTTTTATTACTCCGGTAAAGCCTGAGCATCATCTTGCTCTTCCGAGAGATCACAAATTGCCTCCCGTACAGATTGTATATGCCCATGCAGATATGGATGCGCAGCAGATTGACGATGCCGTCAGGCATGGCGCACGCGGTATCGTGATTGCAGGGATGGGGGACGGCAATGTTTCGAGTGATGCCTTGGCTGGCATGGAACGAGCTACGAAGGCCGGCGTAGTTGTCGTGCGCTCTACCCGTGTTGGCAGTGGTTTTGTAAACCGTAATGTAGAAGTTGACGATGACCGCTACGGTTTTGTGGCTTCTATGGATCTGAACCCACAAAAGGCGCGAATACTTCTTCAGCTGCTTCTGGCGAATGGAAAAAACACATCAGAAGATATTCAACCCATCTTCAACGCCGGGCTTTGAGTACGGAAATTTTGTATAACGAGTAATTAAATGAGGGCACGCCTTAAGAATTTATTGCGTGTGGATGAAGAATTGTCTGTTAAAAAAGCAGTTTTTTGCTTTCTGGTATTTGCAGGTGGTTTTTCATCTGCACATGCCGGTCAATGGTATACAGGTTCACTTGTTTCCCCCTCTGGCACAACACGCGAAGGAGTTTTGAATGTCGAACCTTACTATTCTTACAGCCAGCCTTTAGGAAGCTTTGGTCCACACGGGCGAACGCTACCAGCATCTCACCCCTTACAGCGTATGTTTTCAAACTCCACTCTCTGGAAATACGGAATCTCTCAAGACTTCAGTATTCAGATTCATACAATCGTTGATTATGGGTGGAAACATGCTGACGGCCATTCTCATGGCCCCAAAACAGGTGATGTCCCTGTTGATCTGATCTATCGTTTGGTAAGGCCCGACCCAAGACGTTACATTCCTGCCCTTAACCTCTTTGCAGGAATGATTTTTCCTACAGGTGACTACAAAAAACTACACGATATTCAGGATGGGGTAGGGAGTGGCGCTTATGTTTTTCGCTTCGCCTTAACTGCGCAGTCTACTTATACGCTGCCGGGTCATCATGAATTACGTGTACGAGCATGGAACTGGTTTCGGCGGGCAGTTACTTCGGCCACACTGACCGATGAAACAAGTTATGGCACGGCCTATGGTTTCCGGGGGCGTGGCAGGCCGGGAATGAGTGGACAAAGCGGGTTTTCGTTGGAGTATGGCTTGACCCAGAAGTGGGTCTTGGTCATGGATCTTGCGCGAGATTGGTCGAATGGTTCAGTCTTGCGTGGGCACGATAGTAACGGAACTTATGTCAGTAAAATGGGATCTGCTAACACAGATTGGCAAATTGCTCCGGCTTTTGAATACAACTGGAATGCAAATTGGGGCATAATTGCGGGGGCAGCGTTTTATTTTTCTGGTCACAATAAAAATATCCAAGTCTCCCCGCAATTTGCACTTAACGCCATGTTCTAGCTCAAGTTGACAAAAGATCTATACAATATGCCGATACCTGATTCACTTTCTGCTTGTGCTATATAAGGACAAAGAGAGCAGGTATGACACGAGGTAATCTGATAGATCTGGAATGGTTGATGATTGAGCTTTTTTTGCCTCCAAGCGAAGGTAGAGGGCTCCCAACCGGAAATAATTGCCTGTTTTCAAAGATATGCTGCGTGACCTGCGCACAGACTGTCTGGGGGAGGCATGCATGAGTCACACGGCAAATGGAACTTGGTTTATGTTCGGTTTGTCGGTGGGCTGAACAGAGCGCCTGGGATGCCCTCTCGGCTTTACCCTCACAGGGGCGGTAGGTCTCAGACTACAAAGCCATATGTGCCCGGATGGAACTGCCGGTTTCAAATTCCGGGGCCATGCTGGCTGATTGGGTGTATGATAGCGACAGTTTCCGTCAGGATCTGCCGCAGCATGGTATCGTGCCGGACATTCCATCACGCAAAGGCCAAAGTGCGTCGCAGAAAATAGACTGGCGGCGTTACCGAGATCGCAACGGCATCGAACGGATATTCAATTATCGCTGCAAGGCTTTTTGGGGATCAGGTCTTTTGTCAACGTGAACTAAGGAGCGGGGCGCAGACCGTAGAACTCTCCGTACAAAGTGGATAGGGAAATGCTCTCTTTGGCACGGCGGGATTGCGGTTTCTTGAGAAGTAAGTTGAAGGGGGATGACACAATGACGTGACCTTCCTTCAGTAGCTCCGGAAAGTTTCGAACTTCAACGGATTACAGACATTAAAAGCCACATCCATCTCATGTGAGGACGCGATGACAGCCACCCGCCGCAATCTTCTCGCCCTTTCGGCCTTGGGAGGCGCAGCCGCGCTGATGCCCCGAAGCGGACAGACCCAGGATGCACAGCATGCTGGAGATGTTACCCCGACCAGGGGGGACATTGTGCGTGATACGCTCCCAGTGAATGTAACGCAGACGGGCCAGCGGTTTCGTCCTCCGACGCGCATTGGACTTGGTGGGGTCCCGATTGGAAATGGCTTTGCCGCTGGTACGGATGAAGATGCTGAAGCCACGTTGGAAGCAGCCTGGGCTTTAGGGATACGCTATTTTGATACGTCGCCTTGGTATGGTCTGGGCTTGAGTGAGCGTCGGTTTGGCCATTTTTTGCACACGCGGCCACGGGATGAATTTGTTCTGTCCACCAAGGTTGGCCGATTGCTAACCGCCGCTCCACAGCCGTCTAGTGGCACAATGTGGCATGATCCGTCTCCTTTCGCCTACCGCTATGACTACACGGCAGATGGCGTTCGACGGTCAATCGAGGACAGCCTTCAGAGACTGGGAATTTCCCGGCTTGATATCGTCTACATTCATGACCTTTCTCCAGAAAACAAGGATATGGGACAGCGTTGGACGGCTTATTTCGATCAAGCCGCTAAAGGCGCCATTCCGGCGCTGACCAGGATGCGGGAGGAAGGTCTCATCAAGGGGTGGGGGCTCGGGGTTAATACGCCTCAGGCTGTCCTGCGAACCCTTGAGATCGGGGACCCGGATATTGTCCTTCTGGCAACGCAATATTCCATTCTACGGCATGACGAAGCTCTGACGCATACTTTGCCTGCGCTTGCCCCTCGTGGCATTTCGGCCGTTATCGGCGCGCCTTTGAATGCAGGTTATGCTGCCGGACGCAATCGCTATGATTATGGCGGCACTATTCCATCCGGGATGGGGCGTAAGCGGGCGGCAATGGAAGTTATAGCCAAGAAGCACGGAATTGACCTTCGTACGACAGCACTTCAGTTCGCAGCCGCTCATCCGACAGTCGCAGCCGTCATTCCGGGTGCGCGTAATGCTGCCCAGATGCAGGCTAATGCGAAATCCATGGAAGTCTCGATTCCGACGGCATTTTGGGATGAACTCAGGAAGAACAATCTAATTGCGCAGACTGCACCTGTTCCTGCTCCAGTGTAACTACAAACTGGGCAGGTAGAGCGTTTGGTATCGCTTTTTTCTAAGGCATGGAAAGAGGTTTAGATCTTTTCCTGAGGAGAATATCATTTATTTTGGAAATGGTCGGAAGAGTAGGCACCAAGAGCGACTTGGAATTTGTTGAAACTCTTGATTGCTCACGCTATGGTTATTTTTTTGATAATAGTATATAGTTTCCCATGCTAGTGTGGAATAACACACAATAACTACGAATAATCGGTTAGAGAAACATTATCTATAATACTTCAAGGTCTGCGTACTACTTGAAGAGACAATGCATTTCCTGTTTGCTGGGGCGCAGGTTGTCATCTTAGAAAAGCAATATCTGAAATACTTCTAATATCCTTCCCTGCAAGACAGATTTGCGCTGGATGCAACCGAGGGGCGATTATGCTTTTTTTTATCAACAACCGCTGGATCCTGTTTGCCCCATGTTTGGAATGTAGGAGCAAGAGGGGGCCAGCGGTATGTCTCACTTGTGGTTATTGAGATGGGCTCTGAGAAGCATCTTTAGTTGTTTAGTCCGATCGAAATTCCCGCGAATATACCAAACCCGTCTCCCGGCTGCATGACTGAGAGCTGTCGGCCTCCTGCGATATATCCAGGTACCACAATGGAGGCATAATGTTTGTTGGTCAGATTGTTAAAAGACAGGAAGACTTGCCGGTGTTTCCCGGGCCATTCATAGCCAATGTTGGCATTATAGATATGATAAGAAGGCGCGAAATAAGTGTCGTCGTAAGACCCTGAAACCTTTGACGAAACCTGTGTATTGAACCTGGCATAAAAGCCATTTTTCAGGTCAAGACGGACTTCTCCCTGATAGAAATGAGCAGGAATTCCTGGAAGCTTGTTCCGGCCGAAAACGGCATCATTTTTGAAGTGAAAATCCTGGTAGGTATAGGATTGACGTAAGGCTAGTGTTCCGCCGGACCATTTATACAGATCTGTCTCCAGAGACGCTTCCACACCCTGATGCACGGTTGGGGACGCGTTTGAATAGGTCGCGTTCCCATAAAGTTGTGACAATGGGGTCATGACAGACAGAAGTTCATTCCTCACAGAGGAATAGTAGTATGTCAGGCTCCATTTATTGTGTAGCCAGTTGCCCGTCGTACCAATTTCATACGTTGTTGCTGTCTGGTTTTCGAGGCTGGCTCCCGTTGCAGTCAAGCCTGCTGCAGGACCGGTTGTGTAGTTTGCTCCAGACAGAAGTTGCCAGTCATTAGGCGGCTGAAAACTGCGACTGACGTTCCCATAAACCGAGACATGCGGACTGATGACATACCGAAATCCCCCACGCGGGGTAAAGCCCACGGCCGAGGTGCCAAGAGAGCTTTGCGTAGGGTACGTCACAGCGGTAGAGCGCTGCACAAAGTCCAGTGCTCCAGCGGCGGTCAGCCAGAAATTATGAAAGAGCTCAAAGTTGTCTCTGATGTGGAAATAGTTGTCCGTTCCGCCATATGTGGCGTGTCGAAGCTTTGTTCCAAGCGGAATGCCAGCATAAGTGCCGGTATACGTTCTGGTGCGCGTAGTTTGCCAGGCGTCCAGATCGCTATAGGTGTCGATCCCGAACAGCATATCATTGCTGCGGCCCCACAGCTTGTCTTTCCGGCTGTATCGGATCACGCCCGCAATCGTCTTGTATCCCCAGATGCCCGCAGTTGTGCCATTCTCAATATCAATCGGAGCATCCTGATAATCAATTCCCAGCTCCAGTTTGGAATGATCGTCAATCCGGATGGTTGTCATGTTGCCATACCATTTTGAGCCCGGCTGAATGCGCTTGGAATGAAGCGCAACATAAGTCGATTGTGCCTGTTTCGGATTATCAATGATCTGATCTCGCGTCAGAAATCCTGGATATCCGTTTTGCGTCTGTCGATACCGGAAGAAGAACCGCGTGGAGACTTTATCATTAAAGCGGTATCCGTAGTTTGCGTTAACACCAAAACTGCTGGCCGCTGTCTGCTGCTGGTAGCCGCCTCGATAGGACTTGGTGATACTGACATAGTAGTCAGACTTCCCAATGACTTTTCCGGAACTGATCTGCTGCTTGTTATAGTTGAAGCTGCCTGCTTCTGCCCGAACCTGGAATAAGTCCGCATCATACCCCGTCGGGGTGACGTAGTTGATAGCGCCACCAAGTTGTACGCCGCCATAGTCAAACGCATTGGCGCCACGAAGCACTTCTGTATAACGCACGCCGAGTGTTTCAAATAATTCGTAAGGCGTGCCAGCCGGCGTCGTTACGGGGAGGCCGTCAAACATCATCAGAATGCCTGAACGAAAATAGTTTGTACCTGTTTGAATTCCGGAACCACGGATAGACAGACGCAAGCCATCACCTCCACCCGAACTCTGGGCAAAAACACCTGGCTGGAACGCAAGAACGTCAGCGTTAGTGAAGTTTCGGCCTTTCAGAACCTCGTGCGCGTCAATCACACTGACGCCACCGGGGATAGTGCTTAATGCTGCCTTCGATTGATCGACCACAGAGCGTCGACGGGTGGAAACCTTGATTGTTTCACTTGTCGGGGCGACGAAGGGTTTGGGCGCAGCAGAGCGATGAACCGCCTCAGAAGACTGTGTCCCACTAACGGCAGAGGGGGGTGTTACGAGTTTTTTACTCGAAGTGCCTGTACGGTGATGAGTTGGATGAGTTTTGTACTCTGCCGCTTCGCTCATGAGTGGCGTCATTGCGACCGCGCTTAACAAGAGGGAAGACAGGCGGCCATGGGGTACACCAAGGCGAAAACCTGTATGGGAATGCACCTGATTTTTCTTGCTCTTCATTTTCAAGCTCATTCTGAGGCGCAATTTTGCCCCATGTTTATTGATGCTCTGGCTCACATTTGGAGCTCTGAATTTTCAGGTGTGAATTCTGTAGCCGCACCTGCAACGGAGACTAATGCGGTATCTCTGGTCTCTTTCGTTTAATCGAAAGATAGAGAACACAGCATTGTTGCTTTGAGTGGGCGTGACGAAACTTCACAACAAGGCTTATTGCCTTTTAGGCATCACCGCGCTGACATCGCATCCAAGTATTCCTTACCTAAAGACATATCACCAAACACGATGGTTAAAAAACTATATTACTTTTTTAGTTAGATTTATACAGGCGCATATATGATTATTAATCAGATCTTATATGAAAATCTCTGAGTGATAAGGGCGGTGATGGAATTCCGTCTTAATAAAGTGAAACGGCTAACACAGCTTGAATCGTTCCTTTCAATGGCTCTCTTGGCACGATCGGTAGTGAAATTTTTTACGCTTCTGATGATCACTTCCAGATCGCTGAAGCGATATCAATGTGTGAAGTTAAAAGTCCTTCCTTTAAAAATCCGTCAGCAACCTGTTGCTGTTCCTGAATAATATCTGCGCTCATAGGCGCATAACCAAAATCACGTGTCTTGATTGCAGAATATACCGTATCGTACGGCAGTCCTGTTCGTGTTGCGAGAAGATGGGAAACTTCGGGCTTATGGACTTGTGCCCAGACATCCGTTTGAGCGATCTGGTGAAGTGCTTCCCGAAGAAGATCAGGCTGACTTTCTGAAAATCCACGGCGAGCCAGGAAAAACTCTCGATTGGCGACCATATCCTGTGCGGTTGTCAGAATGCGTGGCCCACTGGACAGCGCTCCGGACAGATAGGGGTCCCATATTGCCCATGCATCGATCTGGCCGCTTTCAAAGGCCGAGCGAGCAGAGGGGGGCGTGAGATAGGCGGGTTTGATATCATGAAAAGATAGCCCGGCTTTATGCAGGGCCTGAAGAAGAAACCAATGGACGTTGGACGCGCGATTGAGAGCGATCCGCTTGCCCTTTAGGTCCGCTACGGTGCGGATCGAACTGTCTTTGGGGACAAGAATGGCTTCGGCTAGTGGGGCAGGAGGCTCATGTCCGACATAGACAAGTGCACCGGGGCTTGCGGCGGCTGCAAACACTGGCGGAGCATCGCCGGTCTGTCCCAAATCAAGTGCTCCCGCGACAAGTGCCTGCAGGAGCTGTGGGCCAGCCACGAATTCGGACCACACGACATTCGCGCGGCCCGCTAATGCCTTTTCCAAGGCGCCAGATGCTTTGAGAATAACCAGGGTGCTGTAACGCTGGTAGCCGATGCGGATAATCGGTGTTGCTGCGCGAGCTGGCGAGGCAAGGGTGAGTGCAAGAGTGCCAAAAAGTAGGTGGCGACGCTTGATAATGGCGTGTGTATCAGTCATGGAGCCGCCGTGTTGTATTGTGGTTCAGATGTTCCGAAGAGCTTTTCCCGTAGAGTTCCGGGTTGATATTCTGTCTTGTAACGGCCACGCTTTTGAAGCTCTGGCACGATATAAGTCACGAAGTCCTCGAAGCTTCCTGGGGTGATGGCGTAAGCGAGATTGAGACCGTCAATACCTGTGTCTTCAATCCATTTTTCAATCTGATCCGCGACTTTCTGCGGACCACCAACGAACGTTACGCCCATCCCCCCGATTGCCGCATGTTCTGCGAGTTCCCTTACGGTCCACACCCGTTTGGGATCTACAACGGTCAAGGCATCGATGGCGGAGTGAATGGCGTCATTACGAATATGACGGACAGGATCATCGAGATCGAAGGTCGAAAAATCGATCCCGGTCCATCCTGACATGAGCGTCAGAGCACCTTCGTGACTGACATACTTTCTGTATTCCGCCCATTTTTCTAAAGCGGCCTCATCGTTTTCGGCCGTTACGATGGTTACGAGAGAGAAAATCTTGAGTGATTTTCGTGACCGTCCTGTGCGCTGGAGCTCTGCTTCCAGCCCTGAAACGGCATGTTTCGCCACTTCTTTGGATGGGCCAGCAATAAAGACGCATTCAGCGTAATCTCCGGCAAAAGCCCGCCCTTTACTGGAAGTTCCGGCTTGATAGAGGACGGGTGTTCGCTGAGGTGAGGGTTCACAGAGATGAATTGCATCTACCTCAAAGTATTTTCCTTTATGCTGAAGGCGATGAACCTTTGTGGGATCCGTAAAGATCCCACTTTTTCTGTCCCGACGGACGGCGCCGTCCTCCCAGCTTTTTCCCCACAGACCTTGAAGAACCTGCATATAATCACGCGCGACATCGTAACGCTCATCATGAGATGTCTGTTGTTGCTGACCAACGCCTTTTGCGGCGCTGTTCAGATAACCCGTTACAATGTTCCATCCCATCCGCCCGTTGGTAAGGTGATCCAGGGTGCTGATGCGGCGAGCAAAGGGGTAGGGATGTTCGAAAGAGAGGGTTGCCGTCAGCCCAAAGCCCAGATTTTCAGTGACCGCGGCCATGGCGGAAATCAGCATGGCCGGATCATTGACGGGAACCTGAGACGCATTGCGTAATGCCGCTTCCGGGCCGCCTCCATATACATCGTAGATGCCAAGAACATCTGCGATGAAAAGGCCGTCGAACAGTCCATGTTCAAGCGTTTTCGCCAGGTTCGTCCAGTATCCGATGGTGTTGTAATGCCATGACTGATCGTCCGGATGCCGCCATAGGCCGCTTGCCTGATGAGAGACGCAATTCATATCAAATGCGTTTACGGGGATAAAAGACACATGCGCTCCTTAACAACGATCACGGTAGGACGGCGGGGTGTTGCGACGTGAAAATGCGGCTCAGTTCACTCAGCCCTGATTGAAGAGGGCTGAATGCTGAAGAGATGTGTCTTGTCGGGCGGCTGGCCTTAGGACGCCCTTCAATGTGTCGTCGCCATCCGGGTCATAATTGAAGACATCCCAACGGATCACCTGATGCAATGTCAGACCGATCAGAGGGGCGCTCAAAATGAACCAGAAAAGGTTCGTTCCGAAATTTGCGTAGAGGCTGGGTAGAGCCCACATGGCCATCGTAGCGCCCAGGCCAGAAATCAGCCTGTTCATGCCAATGCCCACGCCCCGGATTTCGGTCGGGTAGGTGAGAGTGGCGTAGATCATCTGTTGGCAGCCGGGTCCGAAGCCTTGACCGAAGAGATACCCAGCGAAGCCACCGAGAACCGCTATGACACCTGCCGTGGAGTGTGGTGTGCCGACAATCGCCAGCGTTCCTATGGAAACAGCCTGAAGAATATATCCAACGATATTGACCTTGCGCGACGACACGTACCGCGCCAGACGAACCCCGATCAAACCGCCCGTAAATGCAAAGACAAGGTTCAGGATGATTGATGTAATCAGAACCTGCTTACGGTCGAGGTGCAGCATTCCTGCGAGCAAACTCGGCGCCCCAAACGCGATTGCCGCGTACGAATAAGCACTGACAATGGAAATGGTACTGACAAGAATTCCACGTTTGAGCAGGGGCTGACGGAAGAGCGGGGCAATCCCATGAGGTTGTGGCCGGATAGGCGGAGCTTCAATCTGAAGAACGGGATCAATGCCATGAGACGCCCGTAAAATCTCCGCTGCTTTCTCCAGATCGCCGTTCCGGGCGATCCAGATAGGGGATTCACTCATGTATCGGTTACGGACGAGGATGATCAGAAGCGCAGGAAGCGCCCCGAAGGCCAGTGAAGCGCGCCATAGCCAATCCGGGTGGGCGGTAGGAACGACCGCGTCTAGGGCAAAAACGAGGAAAAAGCACAGTGAAGAGGCGGCATACCACGTTGGGCACCATGCTGCAGCTCGGCTCGCTTTGCTTCCTTTTCCACTCAGCTTTGAAAACTCTGACAGGAACGCCATGGCCACAGGCAGGTCCATTCCGACACCAAAACCCATAGCGAAACGGGCAAGGATCAGGATGGTGGCAGTGGGGGCCATGCCTGCCACGAGGGCCGCGATGACAAAGCAGATCATATCCGCCATGAAAACGGCGTATCGCCCAATCCGGTCAGTCAGCCATCCGCCTGCAATGCTCCCGACAATCGTCCCGGCACTCATCGCTGCTGCAACCATGCCGGTGGCAGATGTCGTGAGACCAAAGTGCTTTTGTACGTCACCAATGCCGTAGGACAGCGTCGTCAGGTCATAGGCGTCAAGAAAGACACCGCCGAGAGCAAGGGCAACAATGATGTTTGCGTGACCGCCGCCCTGAGGTCCTGCGTTGACGATGGCAGAAACATCATCTGCATGACGGATTACGGGGCGGGGCGTTCCGGATGCGGCAGTTTGAGCAGACGTCATAAGTGCACCTGTTCAGAGTATATCGAGATCTGAAGAATATCGGCCAGCCTGGAGGCTACAGACTGGGAGTTGGCCGTTACCTCCGGGAAGCCCATCAGCTCACCGAAAGTCCCGCGGGAAAGCGGGCCAGCGACAAGGAGGCCCGACACTGGCAGGCCGTCGACAAGTGCTGAGTGATCTTTGTCGGTCCAAAGCCCGAGACCAACAGGATCTCTCTGCACAAAGCCATCCTGAGCCAGACGGGAAAGAAAACCAGGCTTGGTTAGAATGCCTGCATGGTCAGGGCCGGTGGTATTGATCAGGATGTCTGCATGGACCGTGCGGCTTCGTTCCCCACGCTCCCGAAGGTGTAGAGTAAGGCCATCAGGGGCGGCTTCTGCGCTCTCAACCCGAGCAGCAAGCACTGTGAGTAACCCTGTTTCTGATCTCAGGTTTAAAGCGCGTTCGACCTGTGGCGCGATCCGAAAACGATGGACATCCCAGAATGGTCGAAGATGGCGGACAAGACGACGCTGTTCCACGACCGGCAGAGCCGTCCAGATGGTCTTCCCTTGGCGACGTACAGCATCAAGCGTGTCTTGCCATGGCCTTTCAGAGGCAGAAGCAAGGGTCTTGCGAATACGTCTGAGCAGACCCCGCGCCGTCTGTTCGGGGTTGGTGGAAAAATCCCCAAATAGACTGGCAGGCCCATGTGAATGCCCTCGGGAGCGCAGACCACGGCGAGAGACCGCAGTGATAGGGCCAAGATGCCCCTGTGCTGCGAGAGTTGCCACAACATCTGCCATCGTGAGCCCGGTACCTATAATGGCAATCCGTGCCCGAGGGTCTATGGTCTTGAAGACATCTTTTGCCCACGGATCAGAGATTACTCGCGGATCGTGCGCGATCCCTTTGAGTGGGGTCGGCAGCGCTGGGGCAGGATGCGAAGTCGCAATGACAACATAGGCAGCAGTATAAATCGCGCCGTGGGCGGTCCGGATCTGCCAGTACTTGCCGGTATGATGTACAGACACCACAGTGTCCTGAACATGCTGAAGTGTCTCATTGACGAGAAATGGCGTTATTCTCTCAAAAAGATAACGACCAAACTCTGCACGCGTCGGATAAACGTCTCCAGAGGGCAAGAATGCTTCCGGATCACAGGTTTTATGACTGTGCCATTTGAACCAGTCCGCAAAGTCGTCAGGTCTTTCTGTATCGATGCTCATCCGCGAAGCGGGCACATTGATTCGATGTTGCGGGTCCTTGCTGCCATAGGCGACGCCTGCGCCCAACCGGGGGCGAGGCTCGAAGATCACAACGCTACCAGCACCCAGATCTCGGCGTTTACGAAGAAGATGGTACGCAATCATCGTGCCGGTCGCTCCGCCACCGATAATTGCTACAGGGGCAGAAACTGGCAGACGGCTGAGCTGGACTTCCGCGTTCATGAAGAGGCTTGGGCCGGGCGATAGGAGTTGGCAATCGTCTCGCCAAACGGCCCCATATTGTTCAGACCGCCGGCTGCCCGTGTCGGATGGGCCGTCGGAAGTAGCGGAAGGACCAGTTCGCCAAAGCTGTAAGCTTCTTCCAGATGAGGGTATCCAGAGAGAATGAAGCTGTCGCAACCAGCGCGTCTGTATTCATCAATCCGCTCGGCAATGGTGGCCGGATCACCGACAAGAGCCGTGCCAGCTCCACCTCTGACCAGCCCGACGCCAGCCCAGAGGTTGGGACTGACTTCCAGCTTGTCCCGTCGTCCGCCATGCAGGGCGCTCATGCGGGACTGCCCTACAGAGTCTAGCCTTGAGAATACAGACTGGGCCTGCGCGATGGTCGCATCATCAAGGCGGGAGATCAGACGGTTTGCCGCAGCCCAGGCCTCTTCAGTTGTCTCACGAGCGATGACATGAAACCTGATCCCGAAACTGACTTCGCGTCCTTCACGAGCTGCGGCCTCGCGAACACGGGAAATTTTTTCCTTAACAAGTTCCGGTGGCTCTCCCCACGTCAAATACTTGTCGATCCGCTTGGCCGCGACCTGAATTCCTGCCTCAGAAGAACCGCCGAAATACAGAGGTGGGCCGCCAGCCTGATGTGGCGGATAAAGGATCTGGCCGCCCGCAATATGAAAGTGCTTACCCTCGTGATTGACGGTGTCACCCTTGAGAAGGCGAGAGTAGATCGACAGGAATTCGTCAGTAATTTCGTAGCGGGTGGCATGGTCGAAAAAGAGACCATCTCCCTCGTTCTCTTTCGGATCTCCGCCGGTCACAACGTTGATTAGCAAGCGCCCTCCGGATAACCGATCAAGGGTTGCCGTCATACGTGCCGCGAAGGTTGGAGACTGTAACCCAGGGCGCACGGCCACCAGAAATTTCAGCCGTTCAGTGGACGTAATAAGGGAGGACGCAACGATCCAGGAGTCTTCGCAACTCCGACCTGTGGGGAGGAGGACGCCGTAATATCCCAAACTGTCCGCAGCCCGTGCGACCTGTTGGAGGTAAGGCAGGTCAACGCTGCGGCCACCTTCCTGCGTTCCCAGATATCGGCTGTCTCCATGAGTTGGAAGGAACCAAAGAACGTTGATTTTCTCGGGGACACCCCCGATGGCGGCATTTGTGATCATGAGAAACTCGCTGTCTGGGCGTGAACGGGTAGGGGGAGCTGATGGGCCGGATGACTTGTCGGAAGGCGATCAAAACCGAACAGGCGATGACGCAGTGTCTCTGGATGGGTATTGCGCTCTGGCAGACGACCACGCTTGCGAAGCTCAGGGGCGATCAGCTCTCCAAAATCTCTGGCCGTCTCAAACGTGTGGTATTGGCGGAGGTTAATCCCGTCGATGCCGTCTTCGTCGAGCCAGTCCTCAACAGCATCCGCGATCTGGGACGGGGTGCCGGCGACGAAAAAACGGCCCTGTTCAAAGCTGGCAATCTGGTCCAGTGCGCTGCCAACTGTTTGATCGGGGCCAAATCGACGCCCCATGTTTCCAAACGGACGCCCCGATTGCTCAAGCGCCTCACCAATGGTCAGGGAGCGGTCAAAATTCCGCAAATCAATCTCGGCCTGCGCGTGGACATGAGCGGCCTCAACGCTATAGCGCTCACGGTAGCGGTTCAGCTTCTCCTGAGCCTCGACTTCTGTATTCCCAGCGATGAGCCCGGCCATGACGTAGAATTTCAGGTCGTTGGGGTCTCGACCGTTTAGAGCTGCCTGTTCGCGTGTCTGGGCGATGTTATGGCGAATTTCCTCGCCTGTACGGCCACCAATGAAAACGGCCTCCGCATGACGGGCTGCAAATTCTAGGCCACGCTTGGAGCCGGTCGCCTGGAATAAAACGGGCGTGCGCTGGCGTGTGGGCTGCACAAGATGTGGACCCTCAACCTGATGATGCCGACCCTTGTGGTTGATGTAATGGACGCGATCAGGGTGCGTAAAAACGTCCTTCTCGCGATCAATAACCAGAGCGTCTTCGTCCCAGCTCTGCTCCCAGAGCTTGTAGAGAACCTCAAGATATTCCTCAGCCCGCTCGTAACGCTCGTCGTGCTCGATTTCGTCCGCGAGGCCGAAGTTTCTGGCGGCGTTTGGCAGGTAGGAGGTCACAATGTTCCAGCCAACACGCCCTTCGGTTAGAAGATCCAGCGTGCTCATACGTCGCGCAAAGGCAAACGGTGGCTCATAAGTCGTTGAGAATGTCGCGGCGAACCCCAGCCGAGTGGTGACAGCGGCCATAGCCGGGATCAGGGAGAGCGGATCGAGGTTGGGGATTTGCACCCCGAGCCGAAGGGCAGGGTCAAGTCCGTTAAAACGGTCATAAACCCCGATGACATCGGCAAGAAAAATTGCGTCGAAGCCTGCGTCTTCCGCGAGGCGCGCTTGCTCCAGCCAGAATGCCATTTCTCCAAAACGGTGGCGATTGTTGTCAGGCGCCGTCCACATTCCGTGGACGATGTGACTCACGCAAGCCATCTCAAACAGATTGACTTTTAACTGCTTAGGGGCCGATGTCTTACTCATGCTGGCTCCTTGGAGAGACTTTTCTTCAGACCTTCACGGTACGGCGTCCAAAGCGGGGTATCGTTCAAGGCCAGATCCCCGAGTTCCCGACGGCGCTGGGCCGCAGGGTTATGTGAGGACAGAACGCGAGCATTGCGCCAATGGCGATCCAGATTTCTGGTCTGACTGGTGGCCGATGCGCCGCCAACTTCAAAAAGTAAATTTGCGGCTTCAAGCGTTTGATCAATAACGATTTGCTGCGCTTTGAAGGCGGCTTCTTCTGCCTCACTAAACGTAACGCTTTCGGTATCGCCCTTTAGCCACGCGGGCTCAGCCTCCGTCAAAGCGTCCGAAACGCGATCGACCAGAGCAGACGTTGAGAAGGCAAGAGCAGACAGTCGCCCAACGACGCCCTGAACAACGGAATCTTCCCGTTGGATAACTTTGCCGGGAACACCGAAGGTTCGCGTTCGGGGCCGCACAAAGTCAATCGCATCGCGCAGTACGGCGGCTGAAATTCCTGCCAGAGCTGCAAGATGAAATTGCTGATAGTACGCGGCGAGATAAGAATGCGCAGGAATATTTCCGGGCTCGGAGCGGTCCAGAATTTGTGTCGGAGCAATTAAAACGTTGTCGAAAACAGTTGTCCCGCTGCCTGTCAGGCGCTGACCAAAACCGTCCCAGTCGTCAATTCGTGTGACACCTGAGGCCTCTGAAGGGACCAGAACATGCGCGCGCTGTTCTCCCTCTGCGGCCCAGACAATGATCCAGTCAGCATAGAGGGTGCCAGTCGAATAGTATTTTGTACCATTCAGCCGATACTCTTGTCCGTCGGAACTCAGTTGCGTCGACACGCCCGTTTCGTCTGAGCGTTCCGCCATCGCCGCGCCAAAAAGAGCGCCATCACGGATGCGGTCAAACCATTCGGCAGATTTGTGTGAATGGCGGAGCCTGCCTTCAATAAAGGCAAAATGAGCACGGAAAATCTGTGGAAGGTTGGAATCTGCTGTCGCTAGCTCTTTCAGTAGGGTGAAGCTCTGTTTCAAGGAAGCTCCATACCCGCCCAATTTACTTGGAAGGCGGACGCGTCCCAGTCCCGCAGTTTTCAGATCCTGCACAATGCTTCTCACAAGCGCAGGGTCGTGCTCGAACTCCCGTGATGCACGCGTTATCGTTTCTATGATCGGCTGAAAGCGTTCTCTGGCAGAGACGAAATTGGCGGAAGAGGACATATAACGACACCTAACGAATATAAGGCGGAATTAACTAGTTTTCGTAGTTCATGATGCGCACCAAACTGAGATAAGCGTAATTTTTAATTCGTCATCTCTCCCATTAATTATTTCAATAGGAACTCAAAGAACGGCTCTTTCCCTAGGTTTTATGGGGAAAATTGTGCCTTTTAAATACAACATTAAAAATACGTTGTTATTAACGTTCATACATTTGGATATGTGAATAAAGGAATCGTCGGTAGGAAATGCGCCTCCGGACGGTCGATTTTTATGTTCCGAGATATCACCCAAATGTTGAGAAACGAGTCATGAAAGCCTTCTACGAGCGGCACACACGCATTCTCCTCCTTGGCATGACCGTCCTTTCAACATGCACCATGATTCCCACGGCTATTGCCCAAGATGCTGAAAGGAACAAACGCTCTGGTCCGCGAGCCCTTCATGTCGGACCGGCGGTCAGTCGTCCCAACACTCCGGTTGCTCCGAAGCGCTTAAAAGGCGACGCAATTTCTCCTCATTCAAAGAGCGAGGATATCAGTGTCACTGGGTCGAATAGCGTCCGCACAGCCGCAAAGCGCATGAGAAAGGTGCCGGGAAATTTCACGGTTATCAGCAGCAAGGAAGTTGAGAAAGGGAGGTCAGCCACGCTTGAGGACACTTTGGCGTTTCAGCCTGGTATTTTCGCGCAAGCAACCAGTGGAAGCACCGGAAACAAGATCTCCATAAGAGGATCGGGCGCAGGGGTATTCTATGGAGGTTACAGCCTCGGAATGAAATACCTGATTGATGGATTGACTGTCAGCGGTGTGGGAGGATTTCAGGAAGATCGCCTCAACAATACCGGATATCAGCGCACAGAAGTCCTTTATGGTGCCAACGCGTTCGACTACGCTGCGACCGCTCTTGGTGGCGGCATCAATTTCGTAACACATACCGGGGTCTCTGCGCCCGGGTTCATGGCCCGTTTCGAAGCTGGCAGCTACGGCACACTGAAAGAACAGGTCAGTCAGGGGGGGACGTTCAGCAATAAGAAAGGCGATTATTACGTCACTGTAGCGCGAACCAACCGACAGGGCTTCCAAAGCTATACGGCGATGCATCGTACCGATGTTGTCGCAAATCTAGGCTACCGCTTCACCGACAAACTGTCTGCACGACTTATTTTTAAATGGGACGAGGGGTTCGGCCATTATGGTGGCCTGCTGACACTGGCCCAACTTCGCAAAAGCCCCAGCATTAATCCAAACGACTGGGGAGGGCGCCCGACCAGAAGCACTATGCTGGGATTTAAAACCAATTACATTTTCGATGATGATTCCAGGTTGGAATACGGCATAACGTGGAACGATTATCCGCTCTTTAACGGGACAAATACGCAGCAGTTTAACCTGTGGCGTTCCACGGACATTAACAATTCTGTCAAATATAACCGGAGTGATCGTCTTCTCGGGCGGAAGATTGAAAGCAATTTTATTCTGAGTGATGTGCATATGGTGTCGGGAGACTCTCGATATTATACATCGTCCGTCCCATCCACGACTTATAATAGAGAAGACTGGACGCTGCACCAGCGGGTCAAATACGGCGGATCACATGATCTGGTTTTTGCGGCCGGGAATAATTTCAATATTTTCAATCGGCTTTGGCTGACTAGCGGCTTTTCAGTCATCTGGGTTGATCGCAATATTCGCGTTGTTGACCGCTTGATACCGAACTCAGCGCTTCAGAGCCGTGAGCACTATAATAATGTCTTCATTACGCCGCGCGTCGGTTTACGGTATGAAATTAATCCGGACATTGACGTCTTCGCCAACTTCAGTCGCTTGATCGACCCTCCGGTGACCTGGAACTACCATGATGTCAAAGGGGGCAGCCCGTATAATGACACGGGAACTGTAGGGCCATTGAAAGCCCAGCGGGCTAACTCGGCGGAAATTGGTATCCGAGGTCATGTCGGCATATTCGACGGAAATCTAACCCTTTATCGGAGTTGGGTTAAAGACGAACTGCTGTCCGTCGTCGTTACACGCGCGACAAATACAACAGCCGAGATTACCAGAACGTCTAACGCAAGTCCGACAATTCATCAGGGCATTGAAGCCGGACTCTCAACGAAACTCTTTAATCTGCATCAATATGGCGCCTTGTCCTTCCGTCAGGCTCTTACGGTCAATGACTTTTATTACAGGCATGACTCCCTTCTTGGGCAAAACAAGCTGCCGTCGATCCCGACATGGCAATATCAAGCCGAACTCCAGTATAATAATCCTCTGGGGTTCTATGCGAACTTCGATTTCAGGTCGTCCTCAAGCTATTATGTCGATTACGCCAATACACTGAAGGCACCCAGATATGGGATATTCGGCCTGAAGCTTGGTTATGAGGCAAAAAGCAAAATCTGGAGCACTTTTCTTGATTTCCGCAATCTCGGAAACAAGCATTACGCCACGGCAGCTTATACTGCCTACAATCTGAACCATACTGATTCCGCAATGTTTTACCCGGGTGACGGATTCAGTGTGTTTGGCGGCGTGACTGTACACCTCACTGACTTGGGAAGGCACTTCTGATGAGGCATTGGTTTTTTCCCAAGACAGTTCATTGGTCAGATATTCGCTCATACGTGCCGATTCTAAGAGTATGACCAGATTTCATAATCGTAGGCCGGTTCTGATACTTATTCCGGTGGTAGCGTGCGTGGCTGTCCTGTTCTATCGGCATGATACCGACAGTAAAACGCGGCATCCGAACACGCATCAGGGATCAGCACCCCACAAAGGCGGTATTCTCGTCTTAGCGACGGAGCGCGAGCCTCTGTGCCTGGATCCCCATGTGTATGGAGATATGCCGCAGGTCTATATCGCCGAGCAGTATCTTGACCGGCTCGTATCGATGGACGAGCAGGGCACCATTCATCCCTGGCTTGCAACGTCATGGGAAATAGCGGACGGCGGACTAACGTATGTCTTTCATCTCCGGCATGACGTGACCTTCACCGATGGGACAAAGTTCGATGCAGCGGCTGTAAAACGCAATCTGGACCATATGGTGGATCCCGCCACACAGTCAGGTACTGCGGGCGGTTATATCCGCCAATATACCCGGACCGACATTCTCGATCCTTATACGGCAGCGGTTCACCTGTCCTCGCCGTATTCAGCTTTTTTGAATGTTCTGGCTCAAGGCTTTCTGGGTATTGAGTCTCCCGCAGCTTTAGGCCGCCCTCGCGATGTGAACTGTCAGAGCCCCGTGGGGTCTGGCCCGTTCATTATTGCCCACTGGGATCATCAGAGTGAGGTCGTCCTCAGGAGAAACCCAGCTTATGCATGGGCGCCTCCCACAGCGCAGCACCAAGGGCCTGCCTGGCTTGACGGAATTATCTGGCGCTTCGTTGCTGAGCCGTCAGTCCGTTTTGCCATGCTTCAGGCGGGCGAGGTGGGCGTCATTGATAGTGTGCCGCCTGAGGGCGAAACTCCGGCAAAGTCCAACCCGGATGTGTCATTGCTGATGGCCGATCGACCGGGAAATCCTACGAACGGGACCCTGAACACGCTTCGGCCGCCGTTTAATGACATCCGTGTCCGTGAAGCGTTCATTCGATCCGCAGATATTGATGGTGCGTTAGGAAGCATATTTTTCCACCATTATGCGCGCGCTGGAGGCCCTTTGAGCCCCTCCACACCAGATTACAGCCCGGATTTTGAGCATACCAAGGATTATGATCCGAAGTGTGCCAACGAACTTTTGGAGAAAGCTGGCTGGAAAGACCGGGATTCTAAGGGATATCGCCTCCGTGACGGCAAAAGATTAACTGTGCACATCCCGATCTCCACGGTTCTGGCACCCGCCGATCGTACCCTTTGGGAGCAGGTACAAGCCACTGCGCGTCAAACCGGCTTTGATGTCCGGCTGGAGCCCCTAAGCGAGACTGCCAACATCGCGCGGAGTGATGCCTGGGATTACGATGTGCGGATTGGATATTGGAACACGAATACTCCAGATGTCCTTCGCATCGTATTCGGTTCTGCATTCACCAACCATTTTCAGCACGGTATTCACCAGAACGCTTCCGGCTATAGCAGCCCGATCTTCGACGAGGTGGTGGAACAGGCATTGGCCACGCAGGACCCGCAGCAGCGAAAGGCGCTTTACCAGCGAGCGCAAGAGATCATCGCTAAGGCACATCTTCAAATCACGACGTATTCGCAGACCACGCGTCTGGGAGTGTTCAGCAATGTTCATGGTGTACGCATTGAGCCCTCGTTACGCGTCATCAATTTTCATGATGCCTGGATGACACCATGACGAAACGCTTGGCTTCCCAGCGCTTGATCAGCCGGATTGGCTTGAGTCTCGGCATGCTCTTCGCATCTGCAACACTAACATTTCTCGCTGTGCGCATGATGCCCGGTGATCCGGCAACGATCATCCTCGGTGGGGCCATGGCCAACCCTACACCCGGTGCTGTCGCGGCGATCACCAGGGAGTACGGCCTCGATCGTCCTCTTATCGTGCAATATGGTTTCTATATATGGCGGCTCCTCCATGGAGATTTAGGGGCTTCCTTCAGTCAGCACCTGCGTGTTGCGGAGGTTTTGCGCCAGCAGATGCTGCCTACGCTGGCACTCGCATCGTTCTCGCTCTTCCTTGCCTGGGCTCTCGCACTGATTTCAGTATTCTGCACAGTCCGCCGCGGGAGAGTACTCTCGAGCCTTGGAGCCTCTCTCGACATCTCTGCCGCAGCGCTCCCGCCGTTCTGGCTTGGAATTGTGCTGCTCTGGATATTTGCGTTCAGATTGCACCTGCTGCCGCCTGCGGGGAGTTCTTCGCTGGCCTCCCTCATTATGCCAGCACTTTCCCTTGCCATTCCTCTGGGAGGATTTCTGGCTCAGGTCACGCGTGAGTCTTTGGAGATTGCCCTCGATCAACCGTTCATCCTGAGTGCGAGAATGCGAGGTCTAAGCATGGGGCAGGTCTTGCGGCGCCATGCCCTGCGTCACGCGCTTCTTCCCGGTATTGCGCTCTCAGCGTGGGCTCTTGGCGCGCTTCTCGGTGAAACAGCAGTCATTGAAGCCATTTTTTCGCGAAAAGGACTTGGACGCACGCTCGTTTATGCCGTTTCCGCACAGGACATGCCCCTAACAACCGGCATCGTTCTGTTCGTCACAGTTGCATACATACTTGCCAGCCTGATGATCGAACTCATCCACGAACTGGTTGATCCGCGTCTTGCGACATCTCGGGAGCAAAGAGCATCCTTATGATTATAGCCCCGAAAAAGCTCATCGCGTGGAGGCAGCTTCCCATTGCAATCCTTCCCGCATCCGGCTTTCTGGTTTTTCTTCTGGTCTCAGCCATCATTCCAAACGCGATCAGCGCAAATGATCCCTATGCTATTGCACCACGGCACGCTTTCTTATCCCCAGACTGGAACCACCCCTTCGGAACAGACCAGTCTGGTCGCGACATTCTGACGCGCGTTATTCATGGCGCACGGCAGTCACTTCTGGTTGGGGCAGGGGCCGTCGCAATCAGTTTTTCTGGTGGGATCATCCTTGGACTGGCAGGCGGGCTGGGTCCTCAGTGGCTTCAGAAAGGCATCGGCGCCGTTATAGATGTGCTGTTTTCGTTTCCGGCATTGATACTGGCGCTTCTTTTTTCCGCCAGTCTTGGGACAGGGGCAGGACCACTGGCCTTGGCGATCGGGATCGCCGCTACGCCGGGCTACGGCAAGATGGTCTTCAGTCAGGTGCTGTCGGTAAGGCACTCAGGATATGTGGAAGCTGCCTGTGCCCTTGGCCACACGCCATTTTCCATCATTCGACGACATGTTCTACCCAATGCGCTCCGTCCGCTCGTTGTAACCGCAACCATGGGGGTTGGCCAGACGATTGTCTGGGCGGCAGGACTGTCTTTTCTGGGGCTTGGCGCACCACCCCCCACGCCAGAATGGGGAACCATGATGTCCATGGGGCGCGATTTCATTGCTGATGCCTGGTGGCTGACTCTCTTTCCAGGCCTTTTCATCGTGCTGACTGTGCTGTCCACAACAATTTTAGGGCGCTTCCTACAACGTCGCCTCGAAGGCAGACCCTCATGAGGTACATGCTATGATCGGACAGGAACTGACGGTCGAAAAACTCTCCATATCGTTTGAGGGAAAGCAGGTCGTACATGATCTCTCTTTTCAGATAAAACCCGGCACAATTCTGGCCATGGTTGGTGAATCTGGCTCAGGAAAAAGCGTGACCGCGCGCAGTCTTGTTGGGCTGGCGGGTGATCGAGCCCAGATTACAGCACAGAGCTTGCGTCTCGGCGATCTTGATCTCCTGGGCCTGGGTGAGGAGGGCTGGAGCGAACTTCGCGGAAAAGAGATAGGTTTTGTGCTTCAGGACGCGTTGACGTCGCTCGACCCGTTGCGAACTATTGGGCAGGAAATAGAAGAAGCTCTGACGGTTCACGGCCAGTTGCGGGGTTGGCGTCATCGCAGGGCGCGGCGGGAGCGAGTTCTGGAACTGCTCAGAAATAGCGCGGTGTCTGACCCTGAAACGCGCTTGCAGGAGCGCGCGAATGAACTGTCTGGAGGGCTGCGTCAAAGGGCTCTCATTGCCTCTGCGATAGCCCTAAACCCCGGGATCATCATTGTAGATGAGCCAACCACGGCGTTGGACGCCAGCACCGTTTCGCATGTTCTGGAACTATTCCGTGACTTACGGGATGCAGGGCACGGGATTTTACTGATCAGCCATGACATTGAAGCCGTGTCTCAGGTTGCAGACACAATTATCGTGGTCAAAGAAGGCCGACTAATAGAGCAGGGAGAGGCGGCCCAAATTCTAAAGAGCCCCACTCAGGAGTATACGCGTTTGCTACTGAGTTCGATCCCAGGGCAACAGCACAAACCGCAGCGTTCCTCAGTTCAGCAAACGGAAGATGACCCCCCTCTGCTCGTCGTGAAAGACATCCTCAAGCATTACCCTAAGTCACGAGGGTCATCGCGGACCGCGGTAGATCATGTCAGCTTTACCCTTCGGAGAGGGGAAACGCTCGGTATTTTAGGTGAATCTGGTTCTGGGAAGACAACAACTGCAAGAATTGTAACCGGGTTTCTGGCGCCTGATGCAGGGAATGTATGGTTTGATGGAAAAGTTTGGAACGGGATATGTGCTGATACTCACCGGAGCGTAGATGAACGAGAGCGTCGGCCGCATCGGCATGAAATGGGGATTGTCTATCAAGATCCCCTGAGTTCTTTTGATCCACGCTGGACTGTTCAGCGTATTCTTGCTGATGCGCTTGAAGCCAACAACATCCCACAGACGGAGTTTCCGGAACGGATTACGGCACTTCTGGCGCTGGTACGCCTAACACCGGACGTTTCTCGCCGTCACCCTCTCCAGCTTTCGGGGGGGCAACGCCAACGTATTGCCATCGCGCGGGCTATCGCGGGCAAACCTAAATTGATTGTTTGTGACGAGCCTGTTTCAGCGTTGGATGTTTCTGTGCAAGCACAAGTATTGGAATTGTTAAAGGAGCTCCAGGAGCGTCTGAAAATCGCTTATTTATTTATCTCTCATGATCTGGGCGTTATAAAAGAGATGAGCGACAATGTTGTTGTAATGCAGGATGGTAAAATTGTAGACCACGGGGAAACAAATCATATCTTCAAAAATCCCAGTCATGAATTTACAAAAAGCCTTCTCAGATCCAGGGTGATTTAGACCTCGTTGATAAAAGAGCTTTTCACGTTGCAGCGGATGTGGCTCAAAGCTGTTCTTTATAGAGATGTGTGAATGCTTGACCATCTGACGGTTCAGGAACTTCTTCGATCTCGCCGCCGCAAAATTCTGGATCAGATCTTTTTGTCAACGTGCCCGGGAAAGTTTCGATATTAACACGGGACTCAATGTCTAAAGAACAGCATGGATCTTCAGGCCAAGCGCATCAACCTCTGGCTTGTTTTTCTGAAGATTGGTTCTCCAGATATGCTGATAGTCCGGCTGGATCGAAAGGCCACGGAAAACGTGAATATTGTAAGTCGCTTCAAACGTCGTGAGGTGACTCTGCGGATAATCTGCATTTCCGGGCAGAGATAAACCTTGTCGATACCGGATCCATTGTGATGCTACCAGTTGCGAGCTCGCAAATGTTTCTGACCATTCCACACCCATTGTATCCTGCGGACGGCTAGGGATGAGGCCTCTGTCTACAAACCCGGCATAAACCTGATACGTATAGGGGCTGTTGTTGCCCTGACTTTTCGTGAAGCCGGCAATTGCATAAAGGCCGTGCAGCGGACCATTCCCATTACGGATTAACATCTGGTCTGCCTGAAGCCATATCTGTGTTTTTCCGTTGGTCCAACGATAGGGCATGCCCGTTCTGGCTGCTGGCTGTAACGCCGTATCGTAATAGACATCCCTGTAATTCGAAGAATCATACGCAACGCCGAACTTGTAATGGCCCACCAGATTGTTCTTTCCAAAAGACGGTATGAGGCCAATTTCAACGGGAATATAGATGCCGGTATAAAGCTCTGTATCCATCCTGAAACCAGTACGGTCGTATCTGTTGGTATTCAGATATGGATTGACACCATACAGGCCAGCCTGGGTGTAAACCCCATGTAATGGCCAGTAACGCACTCTCGTTCCCCATGTTGATCCTGGATATGTCGCATACCCTGCCGCTCCACGGGTGAGGGACTTTGGAATGCCGCAGTTCGATTTGTTCATGAACGTGCAGAACAAGGGCGAATTAGCAAAGTCGATATTGACCGGCATCTTGCCCAAGGCAATCTGAACCCGGTTCTTGTAAAGGTCCTGCGTTCCATAAACGTATACCAGATGAACGCCGACATTGCCGCCACCACCGTAAATTTCCTGAAAGCCATTAAGGGATCTTTCTCCCATATCAGATGCTAAATTATGGCCCGCGCGGTTGACGAAAACGGCATGGGTTTTGAGGCCTTTCCACCCAATGAGCCTTTCCCAGTCCAGATCCAGTTCCACCCCGATCTGATGCGCATATCCGGCATCACCCCCATGACCGGCATTCAGCGCGATGGCACTTTCGCTCGTGTAATCCACGACGATCCCAACCCCCATTTTATTGAGGCGTTTAACCAGTCTTCCCCACGGAAGGACCATGTTTTCCACGGAGGGTGTAAAAGGCGTATTGGCGTAGGACGTTGGAGTGTCCAGCGCGAAGAGAGGGGCCGTTTCGGAGATCGGACCACGATACTGAGGATGGGCTGGATGGGCGCACAGCCATCCAGCCGAGAGAACACCAAGGGCAATAAGCCTCCGGCGAAAAGACAGGGAATACATCATGGTATTACCTCGGAGCGAAGCATTGTTCTGAGCGGAACAGCGCCTGTCCTTGACCCAATCAGATTGACTGCACAGGCGTCAGGAGAGGCACACCCGCAAAATGAGCACCCAGATTGGCGACAACCAACTGGCCCATCTGAAGGCGTGTTTCCACCGTAGCGCTGGCGCGGTGCGGCTGTAGAACGACGTTTTTCATCTTGAGAAGGGCTTCTGGAACCGTCGGCTCGCTTTCGAACACGTCCAGCGCAGCCTTTCCGAGCTTTCCTTGCTGGAGTAGCTCTACCAAGGCCTGCTCATCCACAACACTGCCTCGGGAAACATTTACGAGCAGACCGCACGGACCGAGGGCTTCCATGACATCACGACTGATGAGATGCCGGGACTGTGCTCCGCCAGAAGCTGCGACGACCAGAATATCGCTCTGTTCAGCGAGCGCTCGCAGGTCAGGAACAAACGGTGCGTCTGGCAACGCCAGGTCACGGCGGGAATAATAGGAAACGGGCATATCAAAACCACGCGCACGCTTGGCAATAGCCTGTCCGACCTGTCCCATGCCGACAATTCCAAGTTTCCGTCCCGTGACCTTATGAGCGAGCGGAAGCTGACCAACGCCCCATTGATGGTTCCGTACGAACTGGTCTCCTGAAACCAGATCGCGCATTGCCGACAGCATGAGCGCCATGGCGAGATCCGCCACATCATCCGTCAGGACGTTCAAGGTTGTAGTTACGCCAATGCCGCGTCGTGCCGCTTCTTTCAGGTCAACGGCATCCGTTCCCACCCCATTGATGGCAATGACTTCAAGGTTCGACAGAGTTCTCATCAGCGCTGCTGGCACACCGGTGCCGCCGCCTGTAGCAATCCCCCGAATGCGCGTGGCAACATTAGAGGGAATGGCTGATCCGTCATAACGATGAACGGTATAAGCCGCATCGAGAAGAGCCTCTATTTCAGGCATCATGGGTTCAACAAGAAGTAGTTCCGGCTTCATGACCGAAAACCTTTCATCAGTTCTTTTCAAGGGAGCGTGACGGAAACTGCCGCTAATGGGCCGATCTGGACTTCTGCGACCGTGCCTGCAGGAACGAATTCAGTTCCAGTCATGGATCCCGTCGTTACGACAGTTCCCGCCTGTATGGGCAAACCTCTCTTGGCAGCATGATTGGCGAGCCAGACGAGAAGGCGCATCGGATCACCAGCAGAATTTCCACCTGTATGATCAATGACCGTTTTACCGTTCAAAATGAGACGGACTGGTTCATCAACGGGTACAAGGCGTTGCCAGTCATCCAGAGGAGTTCCGTAAATCAGAGATCCATGGTTTCCCTGATCCGCAAGATGGGTCAGGCCCGACTGGGATCCGGGTTTGCAGAAGCGGGTATCGAAAATCTCAATCGCTGCGTGTGCGCTGACAATGGCTTTACGGACGTCCTGTTCTGTCCACGGCGTGGAGCGCAGCGGCAGAGACACTCCGAAAACATAAACGATTTCAGCTTCAACACCGTAGAGACGGCATAAACCCACGGGGAGTTTGGTATCTCCCGAGAAAATCGTGTTCTGGTGCAAAGGGGCGCAGAATGGCTCGCTGTCTGGCGTAGGGGCGCCAACTTTCCACCCTTGGATCGATCCAAGAGATGAGATCAGACCACGTGCCACCCGATCCTGTACCGCATATGCGTCTTCTGCATTTTGAGGGGCAGAAGAAGCCGGGATCTGTTGAAGGCAATGGCCATTTTTGCGCGCACCCAGAAGCAGGTCTGCATACTGTGCCAATGCATCCGATAAGGGAGAGAAAACATCAGATTTCATGTTAACCTCAGACATAAATGGAGCATGATGCGTCCGGAAGGTTCGGTTGCATTTCAGGTGGAAATCAAAAAGGAAGGATTAGGAATAGTTCTGGATCAGGGGAGGACTTTTTAGAACACGTCGTCCTGAGACATCAGGTCTCTTCCTCTAGTTTCAGGAATGAAGAACGTTGCCAGCACGGCCAATCCCGCCAGAAAGATCACATAGGTTGCGAGTGGTATCCATGCGAACTTCCCGCTTGCGACACCACCGATATTGAAACGCGCGAACATCGTGATCAGGAACTGCCCGACCATGGGGGAAACACCTCCTGCAATTACGGATGAAAATTCACGCGTAAACGAAACGGCCGTGTAACGGTGCCGCACCCCGAACATCTCAGGCAGGAAGGCGCCTTGTGTACCGAACATTCCCCAGGTTGCGACGCCCAGAGCCAGGGACAGCGCAATCATCGAAAGAACCGGGTTTCCTTGGCTGAAGACATACCAGACAGGAATAGCGGTGACAGCCTGCAAGATGGCAAATGCACGATATACTCGGACACGTCCGTAGCGATCACTTAGCCATCCAGCTCCCGGAATGGTAACGGCACCCACGAATGCAGCGCCGATCAGGGCGAGGGTGCCCCATTTGCTACTCATCCCGACCGTATGCACCAGGTAGCTAATCGACAGCACCTGATAGATGGATGAGCCGCCATTTTCGGCCATGCGTAGGCCAAGACCGGCCGTGATGGGGCGCCACGATGTGGTCAGGACCTGCCGGATGGGCATGACCTCTTCATGCTCTTCCTCTTCCTTCAGCTTTGCGAAAGCTGGGGATTCCTTCAGTTTCAGCCGCATATAGAGAGCAATGACGAGAAGAAATGCACTCCCGAGAAATGGCGCGCGCCAGATCCAGGTCTCTGCAATATTTGGTACACCTGTAAGCATACCAAAATAGATCAAGCCAGCCGCGACCGTTCCCATCTGAATCCCGAGAAAGGGAAGGGCAGCGAAGTATCCACGGCGCTCTCTTGGGGCAGATTCCGTCATCATGACGGCCGCACCGGCCTGTTCAGCACCCGCGCCAAATCCTTGTAAAATGCGCATTAAGACAAGCAAAATAGGGGCTGCAATGCCAATTGTGGCATAAGACGGAATGAGGCCGATGGCAGCACTTGCCAACCCCATGAGCGTTACGGTCAGGAGCAGGACTTTTTTGCGTCCGTGACGGTCCCCCAGTCGACCGAAAAATACGCCGCCAATCGGTCGGACCGCAAACCCAATGAAATAGGTTGCGAAACTTGCAACCAGTCCCATGCCAGGAATGGTGCTTGGGAAGAAAAGGGGCCCGAACACCAGAGCAGAGGCCAGACTGTAGAGCGCGAAATCGTAATATTCCATGGCGCTCCCGACAGAGCATGTCCAGGCAGCACGGCGTAGTTCTTCGGGCGCCATTTCAGGACGCTGTGACAAGGCTTCAGTCATAGCTAGGGGCCGCTCCTGATCAAGGGGAAGAGACGTCGTCATCGTTGTTGCGCTCATGATGGGATGACCTTTATTTCTCGTCCTGTCCGAGCGGATTCTTTGAGGGCCAGTGCAATCCTGAGAGATGCCACCCCATCCTCACCTGTTGCGGCAGGTGTTCCTTTGCCATCGATAGCGGCAAGAAAACGAGCGACGCTGTAGCGGTAAAGATTATGGTGAGTGAGGGACATTGGATGTTCACCCTCTGCGTTCCGCAGAGAAAGACTTCCTACTGGTTTCTGGGACATGCAATCCCGTGCGATAAGAGCTCCCTCGTCCCCATAAAGCTCTACGCCCCCCGGAGCGTAGGGAACAGCGTAAGACCCGTGGATCTGCACGAGGACATCTCCGGGGAAGCGCATGACGGCCATAAGGCCATCTTCAATGCCAGAGACACTTTTCCGTCCGCTCTGCGTCATGGCGAACACCGACAGAGGATCAGCTCCTAGCAAGAAGCGTAGCGTGTCAATGTCATGAATAGTACTATCGAGGATCAGCCCACCCCCGGCATCATTCAAGCGCCATCCATCCATCGCTTTGGCAAGATAATTGGCATGGAAAACGCGAGCGGCGTTTAATTTCCCGATTGTTCCAGTACGCAATTGCTCTCTGAGGGCGATATGTACGGCGGAACACCGCAAATGATGGTTAGTACCAAGAACGACACCCATCTCATGACAGACACGGACAATGTCTTCAGCATCGTTCAGCGATAAAGCTAGTGGTTTCTCGCAGAGAACGTGCTTGCCAGCACGCGCGGCAGCAAGGGCCTGGTCTTTATGGAACTCATTTCGGGAGCTGATATAGACTGCCTGAATTTCCGGATCTTGCAGAATATCCTCAAGCACCGTTGTATTGCAGGGAATACCATTGGCCTGCGCGTAGGTTTTTCCTCTGTCCGCATTCTGACCGAAAACAGTGCAGATTATACTTTCCTTCTGCGAGCGAATGGCATCAATCATCCACTCCTGTGCTACATTACTGGCCCCAATCAGAGCCCATTTCATGGGTGTTGTCATAAGCCCTCCTTGAATTTCATCTATGGCGACGAAACAGAACTTTTAATTAGATCGATCTAAAAGACCGTAGTTCACACAAGGAACGCTAATTTTGAGAGAAAGTCACATAAATAACGTTAGCCAAACGTCACTCTTGTGTGATTATATGATTTTGTATCACGTTTTTTGTGATCGTATCGTCGTTTAGGTGGGGAAAGACATCACCTTAGGTGAGCATTTTCGCCACAACTGTCACGGATGATTAGCTGGGGAGAGAGAATAATATGTTCCCTTGAACGCTCGGGGTTCTCAAGTCGAGCCTGAAGAAGATTCGCAGCGGCTCGACCGATATCGCGGGGACCGGTGGCGATGGTCGTTAAAGCGGGATATGACGCCGATGCTTGAGGCAAATCATCCATCCCGATAACTGCAAACTCTTTACCCACGGCAATACCATGCGCCTGAAGACGGTTCATGACATTTAAGGCCATGATATCATTGTAACAGATAGCTGAGTCGGGAGGATCGGAGGACTTTAGCAGCGTATCAAACACTGCTTCGTCATAGGTGTTTTCTGCTCCACCCGGGACAATCAGGGTTTGGGGGAGGTGATGCAATGCCATCGCACGCATGAATCCTTCACAACGAGCCTGGGCGGCAGAATGAACGTTCATATTGCCAACGAACATGATTCGTCTACGACCAGTCCGAACGAGATGCGTTACTGCTTTCTCAATACCAACAGCGTAATCGGCCGCCACATAGTCACTCTCATCTGAAGAAACTTGCCGGAGAGCCTGCACGAAAGGCAGCTTTAACCGCTCAAGATCGTCAAGAAGCGTCTGGCAACTTCCCACAGCAGGGCAGATGATGACCCCATCAACGTTGTGCTCTCGCAGCCGTTGTAACTGGCGAGCCTGGCGATCAGCTGATTCATTGCTATTGGCGATGAAGCAGACAACGTCATTGGTATCATTGATCTCATCAACTCCCGCTGTCAGCTCACTGAAAAAGGGGTTCGCAATAT
The DNA here is from genome assembly GCF_018812035.1 of Gluconobacter sp. P5B12. NCBI lineage: Bacteria > Pseudomonadati > Pseudomonadota > Alphaproteobacteria > Acetobacterales > Acetobacteraceae > Gluconobacter > Gluconobacter sp. P5B12. The sequence goes on from NZ_JACRVV010000010.1 coordinate 54,323, forward strand.
TGGGAAGGACGAGACCAATTGTATGAGTCCGGTTCTGTCTGAGGTTTGCTGCACCCCGATTGTAAATATACCCAAGACGTTTCATGACCTCCTGAACACGCTCGCGCGTTTCGGTCGCAACCAGAGGACTTTCGCGCAGGACCAACGAGGCTGTCGCTCTGGACACGCCAGCTTCACGAGCAACTGCAAGAAGGCTGACAGGTTGTAAAGAACCAGGTTTTTTCATGAAACCGCAATGACGTTTTGATCAAAGGAATTCTGAGAAGGAAGAGTTCAACGCAGATACAGGTAACGTCTGATCATAGCTACTCCCCGGCTCCAAAGATACTCCTGTAACTTGTGTGAGGCGTAACCACGATCGCAGACGACATAGATCGGTGGGTATGGCAGATTATCGAGTAGGGCGTAGGCACACGGTAATTCGTGCGCCTGTCCGGGCGAAAGCGTAAAGGACAATGCCCTGCCATGTCCGTCTGCAGCTACGCAAACCTGTGTGCCATCGAGAAAAACCGTGCCGAGGGCCTAGTCCCTGTTTTGACCTTTTCAAGAGGCGCTGCCATACACCGAGTTTCGAGCATCAAATGAACAGTTGTGCCGCGATCCACTAGGGACCAAACTCAGGCGGAAGGGCGCGCCATTTCGCGCCGTTCTAATGGCGCCAGAAAATCGCGGATATCGTCCGTCGAAGGTTCTTCGGTGGGATTTTGTCCTTCGGACGGACTTCCTCGATCAAGGTCTCCCAGACGGACTATGGGGTATCAGAAAAGACAGACTGCATCATGCTCATAATAAACAGTTATGCAGCCAAAATTGTCATTCAAAGCCTAACAGGTCTTAGTTTCGGAATTGATCAGAATCAATATTTAATGATGATCATGGTGCGATATTATGAAAATTGATGACAATAGAAGCTCTCTTTTTTGAATGATTGAGAAAAATAAGTATTCAGAAATTTTTAGGATAGCTAATTTTTGTTAGGCTAAGGGTTCATAGCCAGAACATGACAGATGCGTCATGGCAGCGCCAAGACCACGGCCGCCGTGCGAGCAGCACTACAGCGATCGCAGGCTTTGCTCGCGGCGCTGATCGAGGAGCTTGGGATCAACCCTCCAGTTAAATGGTGGAAGCGTCAGACTGTCGAGGACCAGAAGACGGGACCAAAAGAGCCCCGATCAACGGTCCTTTCCGAGACGGACCAAGCGATGATCGTGGCATTTCGCCGGCATACGTTGCTATCGCTGGATGACTATCTTGATGCCCGATAGGCCAGCATTCCCCATCTGACACGCTCGGCCCTGCATCGCTGCTTTCAACGTCAAGAGATATCCCGACTTCCGGATATGGAGGGAGACAAGCCCAAACGACAGCGTTTCAAACGCCATCCTATCGGCTTTTTTCACATCGATATTGCCGAGGTCCAGACTGTTGAAGGCAAGCTGTATCTCTTCGTTGTCATTGACCGGACAAGCACATTCGCTGTCACACATCTGGTCGAGAAAGCCGACCGAAGAACGCCTGGGAATTCCTCGAGCATCTCCTAAGCGTCATTCCTTACCGGGGGCATACCATTCTGACCGATAATGGGATCCAGTTCGCTCACCAACCCCGTAATCGCAATGCGGCCTGGTCGCGTCCCATGCGCTTCGACATGATCTGAAGCGCATGGGATCTAATATCGTCTGATGAAACCAAATCACTCATGGACCAATGGTCAGGTTAAACGGATGAGCTGAACAATCAAAAAGGCAACCGTCAAGCGCTTCCATTACGACAGCCATGAGGAGCTGAGGACACATCTCAGCGACTTCATGGCAGCAATCCACACCATCAAACCACGGGAGTAAACAGTTAGGCAAACGGAGCCATCATTCGGGGCCGCGCGATCTGGATTTTTGCGAAAAGTGCGGCCGGTATCGACCGAGTGCTTGTCCTGATTAAGGCCTTCAAGGCGGTTACGAAAGAGCGCATGCTTTTGCGGCCAACTACTCCCAGGCTCGACATCGCGGTTATCGCGAAAGAGGCAATGCTGTCGTCCGCAACGGTTTAAAAAACGAATGGAGTTTGCTTACGACTTTACAATCCGTTCCACGAAAAGGCGCAATCCAGCTGAAATTACCGCAAGCGAACCGTATGCCGAGATAGAAGTTATTTTCCTCCCAATCGTTCAGTTTTTTTTATTCCATGTTGTGCGTCCCGTAGTTCCAGATTGATCGGCCTGTTTCCTGCAAGTTATTGAGATAAAGAGGTATCATGGAGCGGGGAGATTTGAAGGGGTGTCCTTTTACGAATTTTTGCGGTTGTGAGGCGCCGCGAAAGTGTCCTGGAGGATACGTTTAGAGAACGGGCAATGTCGGTCAGGCCTTCGGTCCCGTCTTCCAGGCGAGATAACGCGATATCCAGATCCTGTTCGGAAAGTAGACGAGGACGGCCCAACGTCTTACCTCGCACGCGTGCTGCGGCAAGGCCAGCTCGGGTTCTTTCAGCAATGATGGATCGTTCGAATTCGGCTAATGCAGCCATCATATGGAACATTAGCCGGCCGCCGGAGGATGCAGTATCAATGTGTTCTGTTATCGAACGAAAATGTATTCCCTTCTTGCTTAACCGTTCCATGAGTTGGACTAACCCAAACAAAGAGCGTCCAAGTCGGTCAAGTCGCCAGACAACCAGGGTGCAGCCTTCATGAAGATGTTGCATTGCTGCGTCCAAACCTGAGCGGGAAAATTTACTACCTGATTCTCCTTGATCGGTGAAAATTCGACTACAACCAGCAGCCCGGAGTGCTTGGATCTGTAGATCCAGTTTTTGCTCTTCTGTAGAAACCCGAGCGTAGCCGATGATCATATAAACCACTCCAAATACATCAAATAAATGACCTTCCAAACTGGATCGTTGGTTGAAGATCTTTGCAATTACCTTCATGAATTTTGAAGGGACGAGGTTGACAAAAACGGTCGATTTGTTCCGGCCTGATTTGAGACAGTTTTCTGCGCAGACGAAGTTAGAAAATCGGCCATTTTCTGGGAATCCCTAATTGAGTTTCGGGTATTTTCGAACCTTTGCCCGAAATGACCATTTTTGGCATCTTGGGAATTTTTGTTGCAAAAAGTTTCTTCACAAGACGGGAGTGGCGGACAAATTGGTCCGTCAGTAAGGGGATCTCTAACAGAAGAACATGATCGTTTGGTGGGTGTTTCAGGGGGAATGTCTTTCCTTTTCAATGGACAGGATTTGACCGATGATGCCCTGACATATGAAGTGGTTGATCGGCACGTGGCAGACGATTTAGTCATCGAATTTGGCCGACTGATTTGTGCAAAACGTCTGGCGCTCGAGGTTTATTGTGGTCCAACAGGGACCCCGCTGCTGTGAAGTATCTAAGAAATTGCAATGGTGCTGAATGCGCCCAAATCGCTGAGAGCGTAACGCCATTGCTGCGTCTCTCTTAAAATTGGGTTTTGAAATCCCATCTCCGTCGTTCTTAACTCCCGTATTCTGGTCATATAACAGGTTATTGCGGAAAGGATCCGGGTAATCGAAATTTTTCAGTTCAGTTCGGATCTTGATGCGAAATGGTAGTATCCTCTCTTGCCACGTGGCGTTCTATAAGAGCGCGCCACCTTGTCTTTGCCACGCTGGGCGGAACGCTTCTTTTTGGCGGGGCTGCAACAATTCCTCTTTCAGTGGAAAATCAAGCTGTTCTTGCTGTTGCAGGTATTGTAGCGTTTTTTATCGTAGATAGGGTGCGTAATGACAATGCGGCGATTATTCTTAAGCTGCTGTCGCTATTTGTTTCTCTGAGATATTTTGTCTGGCGTCTTACTGAGACGGTTGAATTTGAAGATTTTACTCAGGCCGCCTTAAGCGTAGCCCTTATATTTGCCGAATTTTTCGCGGGGATAATGCTTGTTCTGAGCTATTTTCAGACATTGCATACCCTGCAACGCACGCCGATGGCATTGCCAGATAAAGTTGAAGAATGGCCATCTGTCGACGTCTATATCCCCACTTATAATGAAGACCTTCAAATAGTCCGTATGGTTGTTCTAGCCTGTATGGGGTTGGACTGGCCCGCAGATCGGTTAAATATTTATATTCTGGATGATGGGCATCGAAGTGAATTTTTCGAATTCGCTCAAGCCTGTGGTGCTGGTTATATCGCGCGTCCTGATAATTCTCACGCAAAAGCTGGCAATCTAAACCACGCGCTTGCTCTCACATCAGGTGAGTACATCGCGATTTTCGATTGCGATCATATTCCTGTACGAGCGTTTCTTCAGTCCACGATGGGATGGATGATTGCTGATCGCCGTATTGGCCTCATTCAGACACCTCATTATTTTTATTCTCCTGATCCATTTGAGCGAAATCTTTCAGAAGGGCTTTCCGTCCCTCCAGAGGGTAATCTGTTTTATGGATTGCTTCAGCCGGGAAATGATTTCTGGAATAGCGCATTTTTCTGCGGTTCGTGTGCAGTATTGAGGCGAACGGCGCTGGAGGAGATAGGAGGGGTTGCGACCGATACAGTGACAGAAGACTGTCACACGGCGCTCAGGATGCAGAGAGCAGGGTGGTCTAGTGCTTACTTGCGCCTCCCTCTGGCTGCCGGTTTGGCAACGGAACGTCTTATCCTTCATATCGGTCAGCGTGCGCGCTGGGCGCGAGGAATGACGCAAATTTTTCGTGTCGATAATCCGCTGTTCGGACCGGGTCTGACATTTGCCCAGCGGCTTTGTTATCTGTCTGCAACGATGAGTTTTCTCTTCGCGATCCCTCGTCTCATTTTTCTTCTTGCGCCTCTCGCGTATCTCTTCTTTGGGGAAACGCTGATAGCAGCATCTCCTATGGCACTCGCCGTCTATGTGCTGCCGCACTTTTTCCATTCGGTTGCAACAGCTTCTCACGTCCAGAGAAACTGGCGATATTCATTCTGGAGCGAAGTTTACGACATCGCGCTTGCGCCATTCATCGCTCCAATTACGTTCATGACGTTGCTCTTCCCACGCCGTGGGCGCTTTAACGTGACCGACAAAGGCGGTCTGGTTAAACAGGAATATACGGATATCCGCGCCATTTGGCCGCAGATTGTTATTCTGATCCTGCTCTGCATCGCTGTTCTTTCAGGGCTGTGGAGAATTTTTTTCAGACAGCATGACGTCATGGTTCTGAATGCGTTATGGACGACCTGCTTCTGGGCTGCGCTGAATGCCCTCCTGGTTTTTGGTGCCATCCTGGTTGGGCGTGAGACACGTCAGATAAGGCATAGCCCGAGACTTGCTGCGATATTTCCGCTGACGGTCGATCTGCAGAACGGTAGCCTCGTCGAAGGCGTTACGATCGATGTCTCACGAGGCGGTTGCAGGCTTCACGTTCCGCCTGAAGACGCAAGCATGATCCGCCCGGATATGGCAGTCCGTCTTCGTCTGCAGTCAGGTGAGACCGGTGTGCTTGCTAGAATTGTTCTTGTCGAAGAGGACGAGGTCAGCCTGCGCTGGACGCCTGCTTCGCCACGAGAAGAAGCGGTGATTGTACGGTTCATGTTTGGTCGGGCAGATGCATGGCTTGGCTGGGATAACTATGCGCCAGATCGTCCGCTCCGGAGTGCGTGGCTACTTCTGCGCTGTTTCGGAGCACTGTTTAAACGAACTGATCCTGATTCTTATGCTGAGCGCGACAAGCGCATTCTGAATGCTGAACAGCAGGCAAAGGATTTTGCCGCCGCCCGCAAGAAAAAACGCGAGAGAATAGTGCTTCGTCCCATGAAACAAGGTTCGACTGCTTCCCTCCTGATCATCGGTCTGATGACAAGCATCGCGATGAGTGGGCAGGCCTCTGCTCAGGCTCTCCCATCTCCGATTTCCGATGCAGGAGACAATATTCCTCTGCCCGATATAGGAACCACTACGAATGTGCCGGGGCCTGTCATGCCTCCGCTTGCAGGGGCAACGCCGCAAACCTTTTCTCTCATGCATTTTGGAACGCCCTCTGTTCTACGGATGTTGCCTTGGGCTTCCATTCAGGGGGTCAACCTTTCAGTTCCATCTTCCCGTCTTGTCACAGGGGCGCGCCTTGTCCTGAGTGGAGCGTTTTCACCGCAACTTGCCGCGACAGGCGGGGCCATCACGATACGTCTCAATGATCAGTATGTTGGAACGATCACTTTGGATCGCTCTCGCGCTTCTTTTGACGCCCTTAGTTTTGATCTTGATCCCGTACTTTTCACGAAAAAGAACACACTGACCTTTTCTTTGGGAAGTACGTCTTCGGATCACGAAACGCCTGCGCTGCCCCAAAAAACGACTGACATATGGGCCGAAATCAGAGGTATGTCCTCTCTGACGCTGACCACCGTACCCTTGCCGCCCCAGCGTCATCTCAACCGTCTTCCCACACCTCTGCTGGACATTCAGGCGAGCGATCCTGTCGTGCTGCCTTTTGTCCTTCCTGACAACCAGTCTCCGGGGGACCTACGGGGCGCTGCGATCATGGCAGGTTGGTTTGGAAAGATTACCGACGTCCGACGTATCTCGTTTCCTGTCAGCAGACATCTTCCTTTGAGCGGTAATGCGGTGGCCATCGCTCCAGCAGGTCTTTTGCCAGTCGGACTGCTGCTTCCAGCCTCTGTCAAAGGGCCCTTTGTAGCTGAAGTTGCCAACCCCAAAGATAGTAATGGAACCGTACTGGTTATTACTGGTCGCACCGTGGAAGAGGTTCAGGAAGCTGCGCGTGCCGTTGCATTTCTACCGGAAGCACTTTCTGAAAATGCGTCACAGAGTGTTAGCGCACCGGAAACCATGCCCAGAAATCCGTATGATGCACCAGCATTTATACCGACAAGCCGGGTAGTCCGGTTTGGCGAGTTGGTGAGTGATGCTGCTCTCACGGGCCACGGGTATATTCCTGGCACACTGAGTATTCCGTTCCGTATCTTGCCTGATCTCTACACGTGGCGGGACAAGCCATTTCTCGCCGAGGTTGGCATCAATGGTCCCTTGGAAGCAATTGTTGACCTGGACCGGTCTCATGTTGATGTGAGCCTCAATAACCTTTACCTGCGGAGCTACTCCTGGAGAGTTCCGACGCTTCTACCATTATGGATTTCACGTTACTTCCCGTCGGTTTCTGCCCTACAGCAGGATCGGATCAAACTTCCAGTTTGGGGGGTGTATGCGCAGAATCAGCTTGATTTCTATTTTAGCGGTCGCCCAGCTGCGAATACACAAATTGCCGCATCAGGTCAGGATATCACGATCAGCATTGATCCTGATTCCACGCTTGATTTCAGGCGGGCGTACCATTTTGCCGTACTTCCCAATCTCGCAATGTTCGCAAATAGCGCCTTTCCCTTTACGCGCCTTGCAGACCTTTCCGAAACGGTAATCTGCCTTCCTGATCATCCGGATACAGCAGTAACGACTGCCTTTCTGGACCTAATGGGCACCATTGGCTCCTATACGTGGTATCCCGCAGACAAAATGACTTTGATTGGCGAGAGCGTCCTAGCCTCGGACAAGACGTTTCCCGATCAGGACGTGCTGGTGATGGGAACGCTTGGCTCGGACAGGTCATATGCTTCTCTGTTGGCAGCAACACCTTATACTCTTGAAAATGGCAAGCTTCATTTCCGGCAGAGAACAATGCTGGATGGGGTGCGATATTTCTTTGCCGATCTTGCAGGAAATGCCGTTTCTGACACAGGTACAGTAAAGCTTCAGGGGGCGCTCAGTCTGCAGAGTGGGGGAGCTTTTATGGCAGCGCGCTCTCCGTATGCATCGCATCGCTCGCTTGTCATGATGCTATCCGGGACACCACAGGGATTGGATGAACTGGTTCATGCCATGCGTGATCCAGAAAAACAGCGGGGAATTCAGGGGGATCTGACTGTCGTTAATGGCAGCCATGTTGTCGCGTCTCGCAATGGCATCTCCTATACCGTCGGTAGTCTGCCTTTCTGGGTGAATATCGAGCGTATCTTCCGTGAGCACCCATTCCGCATCATTGCTGCTGCTGCTGTTGCCATCTTTCTGATCGGACGCAGTCTGCATAAAGCTGTCATGTATCAGGCAATGCTGCGCAAACGTGTCATGGATGAGGTGCAACTCTCCGATCAGGGCGTTCAGGCGCAATGAAAGCTCGTTTCCTGCCGTCGCTACCAACGTCCGCCCTGCTTCTTTCTGGTCTATCCCAAGGTGTATTTTTCTGGTTGCCGGAAGATGCGCAGGCTCAACAGGCAGTTACTCTTTCGGCGATCCCGGCGGATCAGGCGGAGGTCGTCCAGCTTCTGTTAAAACAGACGAGGTACTGGCTTGGTCGCAGTCAGTATGATCGTGCGGCAGAAACACTGGCTCAGGCGCGGCAGGTTGCTCCTCAAAACCCAGGCGTTCTGGAAATCGAGGGAGAGTGGGCTGCTCAGAAAGGTGACATTGAAGCTTCGGAAAGAGTTCTAAAGACGCTTCAGAAAATCAATCCGAAAGCGGCACAAAATCTGGATTCCGTTATGAGGGGAAGCCTTGTTTCTGGCCCACTTTTGGAGGAGGCCCGGACCCTCGCTCGTTCAGGGAAGGCGACAGAAGCAGTGCGCGTTTATGAGCGTCTGTTTCCGAATGGTCCGCCAGGAGGGTATGCACTGGAATATTATCAGGTGATGGCTGCGTCTAAGCCATTGCGAAACGAGGCTATTGCCGGGTTGCGATCACTGATCCGCACTGATCATAACAATATTGCGGCTCAGATTGGATATGCTGAAGCTCTGACCTGGAACGAGGACACCCGTCTGGATGGAATGAAACGGTTGCAAGGTCTGGCGGGTGTTACGGCTCTTTCAAGAGAGCAGCGAACCTCTGTCATGAGAGCTTGGCGAACAGCACTTTACTGGGTTCCTCCGACCTCTCGAAGCATCCCACTTTATGATGCTTTTCTATCGGTCTTGCCGCAAGATCATGATGTGCTGGAACGTCGACATCAGGCAGAGCATGCCCCGAGTGAAGAATTGGCCCAGACCCGCACTGAAGGTTTTCAGGCTTTGGACCGTGGCAATCTTCAGCAGGCGGAAAGTGACTTCAATGGAGTGCTGCAGACCCATCCGGATGATGCGGACGCGGTCGGAGGGCTCGGACTTGTGCGTCTGCGGCAGGGGCGTTCGGACGAAGCTACGGAACTTCTGAACCGGGCATCGCAACTGAACCCTGCCGAGGCCGCGCGTTGGACGAAAGCTTTGGCAGGTTCGAAGCTGGCGGGCACCTATCACAGGATAGACAGTCTGATCGCTACGGGGCGTTATAACGAAGCACGACAACTCGCTGTTGACACGTTGCAGGTGGCGCCCGACCAAGCGGCTCTTAAAGTCAAACTTGCAGACATGGATCGTAGGCAGGGGCGAACGGCTGAAGCCGAGCGAGGCTATCGTAGTGTTCTTGCTTCAGAGCCCGGGAATATCGCAGCGCTTCAGGGGTTGAGTGGAATTCTGGCTTCGGATGGAAGGGTGAGTGAGGCTCAGGCACTCGCCCGACGTATTCCGGGTATGGGCAACCGTTTCCTGCAGGATATGCGTGCGGCCGATTTACAGGCCGAAGCTGACCGGGCGGATAACGCCGGGGAAAAGGTAACCCTGTTGACTTCAGCTCTAGCGGAAAAACCAGACGACCCGTGGATCAGGCTTCATCTGGCTCAGGCGCTTCTGAAGTCTTCGCGCCAGCAGGAAGCACGGGAAGTCATGGAGCCTATCCTGTCGACAGATCGCCATCTGACGGCTGAACAGCTACAGGCTGCAGTGTTTTTTAGCAGTCAGGTCAATGATTTCGACAGAATCAGACAGCTTCTTCGAACATTGCCTGCACAGGCACGGACGCAATCCATCAGACAGGTTGAGATGCGTCTTGAAGATCACGACCGCATCGCCACTCTGCCGGCGGATGAGACCGATGCCCGCTTTTATGTCCGCAGACTTGCCGACACTATGAGCGATCCTACCGGGATAAGGGGCGCAGGCGTTGCCAGCCAACTGGTTGGTGCAGGCAAGCCTGCTCTCGCTGTCTTTTTTCTCCGGAGCCTCTTGTCTTCTACCCCCCATCTGACGGCACAGCAGCGACTGGCATATGCGGGGAGCTTCCTGGGGGTTCGCAAAACAGAAGAAGCACGACATCTGATGGAAGGCCTTGCAGGTGCGCAGTTGACTCCCGAAGAGGAACGTGAGCGCCACGATATTACAACAGGGCTGGCTGTAACGCGGTCGGATCAGCTGAATGCGAAGGGTGATCAGGCGGAAGCCTATGAAGCCCTCAGGCCCGTTCTGGCGGATAATCCGTCTGACACGTCAGCCCGTATGGCGCTCGTTAGACTGTATGAAGCCCGGCAAGAAAATGCCAAGGCGGATGAAATTGTACGTGCGGTTGTCAATCGTGACCCTGATGATCTGGAAGCCAGACTAGCATTGGTCAAGCTCGAAGCTCAGGCTGGCCAAAAAGACGAAGCCAGAGTTAATGCCGAAGCTCTCAAGGAGCGTGCGCCCACCGATCCGCGTGCGTGGATTGCGGCAGCCCGTGTGGCCGAGATGGATGGTAACTGGCGCGAAAGTCTTGAAGATCTTGCTCGGGCCAGAGAATTCCGTGCCGCTCAGGTTCGACGGACGGATGGAGGCCTTGTTGAGGACGTTAATCCATTCCGGCAGCAGGATCACGGCAAATCCGAGGCGGAGCAGGACCCAATGCTGAGTGGCATTCAGGAAGATGAAAGCCGCGTCAGTCAGACTTATGCGCCGACCGTGGATATTACTCCCGGCTTTCTCGGACGTTCCGGGACCGGCTTGACCAAGCTTTCCCGTGCTGATTTGAAGATGGAAGGAGCCATGACGGTGGGTTCGGGACGATTGGGTATCGTTCTGGATCCCACCGTACTCGCCTCCGGCACGGGGACTATGGATTATCGGGAAGGGCTGTGGAAAACTGGGACGACAGCGGTGACTTGTGCGCCTCAAGACGTCCAGACAACTTCTGCCTGCTACAGTGACGTGATACGTCGCCGCTCGGCTTATGGCGTAGGTACGAATCTTTATTATGCTCTTGATTGGTTCAGGGCGGATATCGGCACGTCGCCTTTGGGCTTTTCTGTGACCAACATTCTGGGTGGGATTGAATTAACCCCTCAGATTGCGCCTCATCTTATACTGCATACGACATTCGAACGACGTGCCATCGCAGATAGCGTCCTCTCTTATGCAGGTCTGCGTGAGACGGAGACAGTGGGCGATGTAACCCAGCACAGGACCTGGGGCGGGGTAACCAAAAATAGAGCTCATGCACAGTTCGAATACGGAGATGATGCCTTTTCTCTGTATGCAGGTGGGGGCGGTGCTTACATCTATGGTCGTAACACGCAGTCCAATGTTAATTATGAAGCCGGTGTGGGAGGCAGTTTCCGTATCTACGACGATGGTATGAACAAAGTTCATATCGGTGCGGATGCCGACTGGTTCAGGTATAATAACAACCAGTTTCTTTATACCCCCGGGAATGGCGGTTATTTTTCGCCACAGTCCTTTTTCTCTCTGACTATCCCGGTGCGGTATGCAGGACATAAGGGGGCGTGGGATTGGGCGGCTTCCGGTTTTGGAGGCTTCCAGGCGTATCGTCAGCGCAGCACACTGCTTTTTCCTCGAGACAGTCGCTACCAGACACAGGCAAGAGCGAATTACGATGCTGCACAGGACTGTGTACAACAGCAAGCACTCGCTGCCGCAAACGGATCAACAATCACACCCTGCGGTGGTGTTTCTACAAGTGTGCTGAGCCAGTACAACTATCGTGATCCCGCGAAATCTTCGTCTGGAATTTCAGGCGGTATAGATGCGCTTTTCTATTACCACATTACGCCTGATCTGAAGGTTAGTGGTCGTTTTCTCTACCAGAAGTCGGGTCCCTGGAATCAGACAGATGTGAATCTGTCCGTTCACTACGACTTTTCCGGAATACGTTGAATGGCCATTGATTTTACACTGCTTCTTACAGAGCTGGCTCGGGAATTCGATCAGCAGGCCGGGGCGGACGCGCGGGACAGTTTTCTTCGGAAGGTCGGGTATCGGATTGCGTGCCGCGTGACATTGCCGCCATGTGAAACGCTGCTCAACCTCGAGTTGGAAATGAACGTCCAGCTTGCCACGCTTGGGTGGGGGCAAACGAGCCTTTCTCTGGCAGAAACCCAGGCACGCCTTCGTTTGACCCATGATGGTCTGCCATCACTGGGAAGTACGGGTACTCCGCCAGGAAGCTGGCTGACGGCATGTCTGGCGGGCCTCTATGAGCAATGGCTTATGGATCAGCCCAATGCCGCGGAAGGCTGCCGAATAACATGGGACCCTCAGACGCCGGCCAACTCCATTGGAAGTCTACTGTTCGAGTACGGACAATGAACAGAACCGCGACCGGTCGCTTCATGAGCCAGGACGATTAAGCATGCCCCAGTTTTCATCCGACGTTCCTTCACTCTGCAAAGCAATGGGAAAGCCGGATTTCAGATACCGTTCGTTCGATAACATCGCTTTCATTCCACAGACACCTTACGTGAAGGCGCCTGTGGAGGAAGCCGAACACGTTGAAGCGTCGAAGCCTCTCCCTGCACCTGAAGTGACTTTGCGTCCTCAGGACGGCAGCACGGAGAGTACTGCCCTGCCGATTGAAAATTTCCTCACGGATGCCCGTAGCATTCCACTCTCCAAGGTGTTTTCGATGCTGGAGAAAAACAGGATCACAAGCGGCATGCCCGCAAAGGGACTTAACGAGATTTTTCGTTGAGTAATCTTCAAGCGCGACAGTACCAGACAGGATATATTCAGTGAAGAACATGATGCGTGATCCCACCATGGCAATAGAGTCCTTCAACCGGCGGATGGTCATGAAAGGAGTTTTCTGTACTTCATTTCTGGCGGCGACCGGATCGTATGCTTCTGCTGCGACTGCAGATGATCTGTGGGAAGATTACAAGAAACGCTTTATGACCTCTGACGGGCGCATCATCGACGCTCATGATGGTGTCGCCTCCCATAGTGAAGGGCAGGGATATGGGATGCTCTTCTCCGTTGCGTTCGATGATCAAACGTCTTTTGACAGGCTCTGGAGTTGGACCGCCACGACGCTCCGCAGGCCACAGGATGCGCTCTTTTCCTGGCGGTATATCAATAATTCTATCCCGCATGTGCCTGACCATAACAACGCGACGGATGGTGATCTTTTGATCGCCTTTGCCCTGACAAGCGCTGCAAGGAAATGGCAGCGGCCACATCTTTTGACGCAGGCAAAGCAGATCTATTCAAGTATTCGGAAGAAACTTCTCGTAAATTTCAACGGTTGCCTTGTCCTTCTTCCGGGTATTTCGGGTTTTCTGTCACCCGGAAAAGCTACACTGAACATGTCCTATTACGTTATTCCATCCATGCAGGCCGCACAGGAGTTCGACGATACCGGAATATGGGCGCAAGCTATTCATGACGGAATGGATCTGCTCCGGCAGGCTCGTTTTGGCAGATGGGGCTTGCCACCTGACTGGCTCACGCTTGGAAAGGATCGGGACGTGCCGGAAATCGCTTCGGGTTGGCCACCCCGGTTTTCGTATGATGCGATCCGGGTTCCTTTATATCTTCAATGGGGCGGCATGCTGGATCGGGATATTGCAAACCCGTTTGTGCGTTACTGGCATGCCTACACGTCAGGCGGGCTGCCTGCCTGGATCGACCTGAAGACAGATGAAACAGCGCCTTATGCGGCCCCCCAGGGATTTCATGCCATTGGCGCAGCCTGTGGGTTTGAGAATGGCTTTAGCCCGGTGTTGAGCAGAAGCATTGATTATTACTCTGCTTCACTTGTCCTTCTCTCGAACATCGTTGCGGCACAAAGTTTGCGCTAAGGCGGGGAAATGACGAGACAGAACTGCTTTTGTGTTTAAAGATCATGGGGTGCTGCTGTGCAGTTCCTTTCGAAAAATTGCCCCAGAACTGTACGGAAAATTATTTGATGACTACTGATGCCTCTGAAGTACAAGAGCCTTCTATCGCCGAGCAAGAGTGGCAGGGACTGATCTCCCAGACGCCCGCCCCTGTGCAGGAAATTGTAGCAGGGGTGATAGACCAGCACGCGGTGGACTGCGTGCAAAGGTTTTATGAAGTGCTTCTGAACAACGCTGATGCAGCCCCGTTTCTTTCGAATGAAATTGTTGATACGCGCCTTCGTGCAGCACTGGGGCGTTGGCTGGCAGAGCTTTTCTCTCACGACGCGCCGGACGCCAGTATTCTTGTGCAGACTCAGCAGAAGATTGGCGCCGCGCATGCGCGTATTCAGATCCCGATTCATGTGGTGATGCATGGTGCCCGTCTCCTGAAAAGGAAACTGCGCGTGTTCATTCAGGCACTGGGATTGGACGGACCGCAATATTCCGCGGCCATCGCATATGCGGAAGATATGATCGATATTGCGATCGAGGTCATGAGCCTGGCTTTTGTACAGGGAACGCGAAAGGAAGTTGAGGTCAATGAGGCGTTCCGGCTCATGTCACTGGGCAAAGACATAAGTCTTGAACGAGAGACGCAACGGGCCGCTTTGCTGGAGTGGGGACAGTCTTTTCTTCTCGACATCTGTTATGGGGGAGACTCCGCCAATACTCTTTCAGACTCTGCGTTTGGGCTCTGGTTAAGGCACAAGGGAAGTGTTCTGTTTCAAGGCGCGTCAGAAATTGACGTTGTATCGAAGGCCGTAGAACACGTTGATAATGCGCTTGTTCCGAAGCTGGTCTCCGCGCGGCCTGTGCCCCCACAGGCAATCAAAGCCCTTCAAGGCGCGCTGGAAGAAATCCATTACATGATGGACCAGCTTTTTAAAACGGCGGAAGCCGTTGAGAATGGCCGTGATCCATTGACCAAAACACTGAGCCGACGTTTCTTGCCTACCATTCTTGGTAGAGAAGTCTCCCTTTCTCTACGGCGACATATTCCCTTCAGTATTCTGATGGTGGATATCGATCACTTCAAGTCCGTCAACGATAAACTCGGGCATGTTGTGGGTGATTCCGTGCTGCGATACGTCGCTAAAATACTGGTTGCACAGTGCAGGATGAGTGATTTTATTTTTCGATACGGAGGAGAGGAGTTTCTTGTTCTCCTGACCGAAACTCAGGAAGAACAAGCGATCCAAATCGCGGAACGTATTCGCACAGCGATTGAGCAAAACACTGCTTTGACAGTCAACGAAATCGATATTCGCGTGACCGCATCGTTTGGCATCGCCACATTTGCTGGCCATCCGGATTATCGTCATCTCATCGAGGATGCAGATCGAGCCCTTTATCTTGCCAAGGCGGCAGGTAGAAACCGCTGGCATGTAAGCAAAGGCAGACACGTTCATTCGGATGGCTTGGCAGAGTAAGTGTGCTGTGTCCGATGGATGTTTAGTAGCCTGGAATAGTTTCGCCGTATCTCCACACGCTGTGGCTGCTGCCTTTCATCGATAGAATCTGGAGCTTTCCAAGCAGTCCAGACCTCATATTTGTGTTATCTATAACATGGAAAATTTCAGGATTCAGGAAAATACATTCTTCTTCAGGAGAGAGTATAATCAATAATATCTATTTTAATCAATATGTTGGATTAACGTCTGTCGATAAAAAATTGGATATCTGAAATCGTATCACTCAAAAAAGTATCATTTTTTAGGAAAAAACACTCTATACACTGTGATATATAACATATAATCAGTTCTCTTGATCACATCTGATGTTAGAACGTGTGACAGGAGACGGTTGGATATGGCACAGGCTCTGGTGCTTGAGAAAAAGGGCGAACTTTCCCTGCGGGAAATTGCTCTGCCAACGGGGATCGGCCCCGATGATGTTCGAATTGCCATCCATACCGTTGGAATCTGTGGTAGCGATGTGCACTACTACACGCACGGTGCCATCGGCCCTTTCGTGGTCCGGGAACCCATGGTTCTGGGTCATGAAGCCTCGGGTACGGTTACGGAAGTAGGGCAGAATGTCCGCTCTTTGAAGGTGGGAGACCGGGTGTGCATGGAGCCTGGAATTCCTGACCCGCAATCCCGGTCCAGCCTCTTAGGGCAGTATAATGTTGATCCAGCCGTGCGTTTTTGGGCAACTCCACCTGTTCACGGATGTCTGACCCCGTCGGTTGTCCATCCGGCTGCCTTCACCTTCAAGCTGCCAGACAATGTGAGTTTCGCAGAAGGCGCCATGGTCGAGCCTCTGGCGGTCGGTGTTCATGCGGCCGTCAAGGCGGCACTCAAGCCCGGCGATGTGTGTCTCGTCACGGGCTGTGGTCCGATCGGAATTATGACAGCTCTGGCAGCGCTTGCCTCAGGGGCAGGCCAGGTTTTCATCACGGATCTTGCTCCCGCCAAACTTGCCATTGCCGGGCAGTATGACGGTGTCACGCCTGTCAATGTGCGGGAGACGAAGGTGCGCGACGTCATCGATACAGCCTGCGGTGCGGACTGGGGTGTAGATGTTGTCTTCGAAGCCAGCGGCTTTTCTGGGGCTTATGATGATGCTCTGGCCTGCGTCCGGCCAGGCGGCACAATCGTGTTCGTCGGGATGCCGGTTCAGAAAGTTCCATTTGATATCGTGGCTGCGCAAGCCAAGGAAATCCGGATGGAAACTGTCTTCCGCTACGCAAATGTCTATGAGCGAGCCATCCGCCTTATCAGTGCGGGCAAGATCGACCTCAAACCTCTCGTCTCGGAAACCTTCCCTTTCGATCAGGGTATTTCAGCTTTCGAGCGTGCTGCGGAAGCACGACCGGATGACGTGAAGCTCCAGATCGTTCTCTGAAAGGACAGTATTTTCATGTCCGTAACGCAGAAATCTCAGACGCAGGGTGCATTCTCTCCCATTGCTAACAGGGCCTCGGCCCTCGGTACGCTCCGCTCGCTTCAAGCCAAGGCGCCCGTCAGTGGCAATGCGACGCGTCCTGTTTATGAGGCCATTCATGCAGAACCGAACACAAGTTTCCGATGGCATCAGCACGATTATCCAGCGCCTGTCGCACGTTGGAATCATCACCCCGAATATGAACTGCATCTCATCACGAAGGGGGAGGGGCGAGCCATTATCGGGGATCACATCGGCAGTTTTGGTCCGCGGCAACTGGTACTTGTTGGGCCGGATCTTCCGCATGGCTGGTTCAGCCCGCTCAAGCCCGGAGAAGTACTAACCGGGCGTGATGTGGTGCTTCAGTTTAGCGCTCAATGGATTGAAACTCTGACGACGCTGTGCCCTGAACTGGCAGGGCTGCGCAATCTTTTGCAGGCTTCCACCCTTGGGATCGAATTTACTGGTCCAGAAGCACTTCAGATGGGTGAAAAGCTGGTCGCCATTGGTACTGTGCAGGGCGCTGCGAAGCTGGCAGCGTGTCTGGGGCTTCTGGCAGATCTGACTTCTGCGCCTTTCCGGACATTGTCTCTCAAAGGTGAAAACCCGGCTCTGAACAGCCCGGAAATGCAGCGGATGAGTAATGTCATCACGTCCCTGATGGCTATGGACCCGTCCGAAATTCGGCATGACCATCTGGCGCAGGATCTGGGGCTTTGCGCCTCAACATTTTCCCGTCAGTTCCGGGCGGCGACGGGCGACACGTTCATGTCGTTCCTGCATCGGCTGCGGGTGTGTCACGCATGTCATCTGCTGGCGAGTTCTCCCCTTTCGATCACGGAAATCGGTGCGGCTTCCGGCTTCAACAACCTCTCCAATTTTAACCGCATCTTTCTGCGCCTGCGTGGCTGCACGCCACGGGAATATCGCCGTCATGCTCGCGAAATGACGGCCCTTTCGCCAGCAGACGCCACAGAGTTCCTGAACTGATCGATAAGGGAAAACAGATCATGTCAACACTTCCACAACGCTTTTCCCTCGACGGTCGTAAAGCTCTTGTAACGGGTGCATCCCGCGGGCTTGGTGTTACGATCTGCGACGTGCTGAGTGCTGCCGGGGCCGATATTGTCGCTGTTGCGCGTTCGGAAGCCGATATGGCCGAAACGTGCCGGATTGTGGAAAGCCATGGCCGTCAATGCCTCACGGTTGTTGCAGATCTTAATGATTCCACGGCTCCAGACGCTGTCGCCCAGACCGTGACGGCTGCGTGGGGGGGCGTCGATATTGTCGTCAATAATGCTGGCGTCAGTTTCCCTCGCCCTCTGGTGGAGCAGACCGTTGAGGAGTGGGACACCGTGCAGGCCATTAACCTGCGCGCTCCATGGCTTCTCGCCCGTGCTTTTGCGCCGGGCATGATCGAACGCAAGCGCGGTAAAATCGTCAACATCAGTTCCCAGGCCAGCTCTGTCGCGCTGATTGATCATGGTGCTTACGTCGCCTCCAAAGCGGGTCTGAACGGTCTCACCAAGGTTATGACGGCGGAGTGGGCGGCTCATAACATCCAGGCCAATGCTATTTGCCCCACAGTCGTCTGGACGCCCATGGGCGAACGCGTCTGGAGCGTTGGGAACAAGCTGGAAAAGCTGCTGGAAAAAATCCCTGCGGGTCGTGTCGCAACACCGGAAGATGTCGCGGATACAGTTCTGTATCTAGCTTCCGATGCATCGAACATGGTCAACGGGCAGGAAATATTTGTCGATGGCGGATACACGGCCCTCTAGGCCGCCGCATCCTCAAATAGAGACAGGTAATTTTATGGTTTTGACAAGGCCATGTGCAGGAAATGGCCTGCACAGTGCATGCAGATCAACAGGTGTAACATGAAGACCAAGATGCTTCCGCTGGCCCTTCTGCCTCTCGCTCTTGGCGGGACGGCCCTGTCACACCCGGCTGCCGCAGCCGGAACACCACTGAAAATTGGCGTTTCCTTTCAGGAAATGAACAATCCGTACTTCGTCACCATGAAGGACGCTTTGCAGGAGGCCGCTGCCACAATCGGCGCCAATGTCATCATCAGCGATGCGCATCATGACGTTTCCAAGCAGGTGAGCGACATTGAGGACATGATCCAGCAGGGCGCGCAGATCATCATCATTAACCCGACCGATACCGTAGGCGTCACGTCCGTTGTTAAGGCGGTTCATGACAAGAACATCCCGATCGTCTCGGTAGATGCTCAGGCTGGCGGCCCGCTGGATGCGTTTGTCGGTTCCAAGAACTACGATGCCGGTTTCAAGGCCTGCGAGTACCTCGCCACGACGATCAAGAGCGGCAATATCGGGATCATCGACGGTATCCCGGTTGTGCCGATTCTTGAGCGTGTCAAAGGCTGCAAGGACGCCATTGCCAAGCATTCCGACATCAAGATTGTCAGCGTTCAGAACGGCAAGCAGGAGCGTGATCAGGCTCTGACGGTGGCGGAGAACATGCTTCAGGCCAACCCGGATCTGAAGGGCATTTTCAGCGTCAATGATAACGGATCGCTCGGTGTTCTTTCAGCCATTGAGTCCAATGGCTCTGACGTGAAGCTGGTCAGCGTGGATGGCAATCCGGAAGCTGTGAAGGCCATCAGCAAGCCGGGCTCTCATTTCATCGCCACGGCAGCCCAGTTCCCCCGGCAGGAAATCCGTCTGGCACTCGCGCTGGCCCTCGCCAAGAAATGGGGCGCAGAAGTCCCGAAAGTTCTGCCAGTCGATGTCGAGCTGATCGACGCGACGAAAGCCAAGACGTTTAGCTGGTAAATTCCAAGAACGCCCCGGATTCCGGAGGGAACATCATGACAGAAACCAGTCAGACATCCCCAGAACCGCTTCTGGCGCTTAAGGGAATCTCCAAGAGCTTTCCGGGAGTCCGGGCGTTGCGGAATGTCAGTCTCAGCCTGGAGCGTGGAGAAATCCATGCTCTTCTGGGGGAGAACGGTGCTGGAAAATCCACGATCATCAAGATCATGGGTGGCATCCAGTCTCAGGATGAAGGGCAGATCTTTCTCAACGGAAAAGAATGCCACTTCTCCAGCTACAAGGATGCCATCAGCGCGGGCATCGGGATTGTTTTTCAGGAATTCAGCCTGATTCCTGAACTCGACGCCGTGGATAATATTTTCCTCGGGCGTGAGATGCGGAACGCTCTCGGCTTTTCCCGCAAAAGCGAAATGACGCGCATTGCGCAGGGAATTTTCGAGCGGCTGGGGGTGAAAACGCGGTTTGACGTTCCTGTCGCGCGTCTCAGCGTTGCTGAACAACAGTTTGTAGAAATCGCAAAGGCTCTGTCACTGGATGTGCAGGTTCTGATCCTCGACGAACCAACCGCGACCCTGACCCCGACGGAAGCCGAACTGCTTTTCAACGTCATGCGGCAGCTCCGGGACCAGGGCATCGGCATTTTCTTCGTGTCGCATCACCTCGAAGAGATTTTTGAAATTTGTGACCGGATTACGGTGCTTCGCGATGGGGCTTATGTAGGCGTCCTGAAAACGGCCGAGTGCACGATGGATCATCTGGTTGAGCGGATGGTCGGCCGGAAAATTGAAAATACGTTCCCGCCCAAACCCGTTCTCCATACTGCCGAGCGCATTCTGGAAGCTGAAAATATTCGCTTTTCCAGTAACGGGCATCCCAACAGTTTCTACCTGCGGAAAGGTGAAATCCTTGGTTTCGCTGGGCTGGTTGGCTCTGGCCGAACGGAAACGGCTCTGGCGTTGATCGGCGCACTGCCATGTCCAGGAAAAACGGTGCGGATTGAGGGCAGAGACGTGTCTATGGGGAATCCGGCACAGGCTCTGCGTCACGGTATCGGAATTCTGCCCGAAAGCCGAAAAACCGAAGGATTGATCCTTGGCTTCAGTATCCGGGACAACATCTCCATTAACAACCTGCCGCAATATACCCGCCCGATCGGCACGATCGACACCGCGCGGGAGAAGTGGAAGACACAGGAGTTGATGTCCGCCGTCCGTATCAAAGCCCCTTCGGACGAGACGACCGTGGTGAGTCTTAGTGGCGGAAATCAGCAGAAGGTTGTGATTGCGCGCTGGCTGAACCGCCGGAGCAAGATCCTGATCTTCGATGAGCCTACCCGCGGCATCGACGTCGGGGCTAAGGCGGAAATCTACACACTCATGCGGAACCTCACGGCAGAGGGATACGCCATCATCATGATCTCATCCGAGCTTCCGGAGGTCGTCGGAATGTGTGACCGCGTGGCCGTGTTCAGCCATGGCGTCATCACGGCGGTTCTGGAGGGGGATGCCATCAGTTCGGAAGAGGTAATGCGTCATGCAACAGCAAGCGTTAAAAAGTCCGCAGTCGATGCACTCTCTGCTTGAGCGTTACAGATCGTCGAAATTCGCGCGGTCAACGGCATTTCTCCCAGCGGTCGGACTGTTCGTGGTCGTAGTCTGCATGATCGCGCTTAACAGTCGCTTCCTGTCCTTCGGCAACCTCGAAAACGTCGCCAGACAGGTCTCAATTAACGCCATCATCTCCGTGGGCATGACCTTTGCCATTCTCACAGGCGGCATTGATCTTTCTGTGGGCGCGGTCATGGCGCTGGCCGGAACCATTACGGCGGGTCTGCTGGTTTCCGGCCTGAACGCCGGGCTGGCCATTCTCGCCGGGCTGGGTGTCGGGGCGCTCTTCGGAGCCGGAAACGGATTATGCATTGCCCGTCTCGGAATGCCGCCGATCATTGTGACGCTGGCATCCATGAGTATCGCCCGTGGACTGGGGCTGATCTACACGAACGGCTATCCCATCTCGGGCCTTCCGGACTGGTTCGCGTTTATCGGTCGCGGAAAGGTTCTGGGAATCCAGACGCCAATTCTCATCATGCTAGTTGTCTATGCGCTGGCCTATCTGCTGCTCCAGCGCATGCCGATTGGCCGGTACATTTACGCCATCGGTGGCAATGAAGAGGCTGTCCGCCTCTCCGGCATCGATTCCCGTAAATACAAGATCACCGTTTACCTGATTGGCGGATTTACGGCCGCGCTGGCAGGCGTTGTTCTGTCTTCGCGTCTCATGAGCGGCCAGCCCAACGCAGGTGTCGGCTTTGAACTCGATGCCATCGCCGCCGTGGTGCTGGGTGGCACCTCAATTTCCGGCGGTCGTGGCTCCATCATCGGCACCCTCATCGGTGCCATGCTGCTGGGTGTCCTGAACAACGGGCTGAACCTGCTTGAGGTCTCCCCTTACGTTCAGAATGTCATCAAGGGCGCGATCATCCTTCTCGCAATTTTCATCAGTCGTCAGCGCGGCACAGCGTCCGCACGCTGAGACAGCATCACAGGATAGTGCATATGACACAGTCTCTTCAGGGCAAGATCGCCGCCATCACGGGCGCGGCTTCGGGTATCGGTCTCGAATGTGCCCGCTATCTCATCGAAGCGGGGGCCGTGGTCTATCTTCTGGACCGTGATGCCAAAACGCTCGAAAACAAGACGGCAGAGCTCGGTAGCCAGGCTCATGCGATCATTGTCGATCTCTTCGACTATAAAACCGTAGATGCTGCCGTTGCGCAGATCGTTCAGGAACAGGGCCGGATCGATATCTTCCATGCCAATGCCGGGGCGTATGTTGGCGGCAATGTTTGGGAAGGCGATCCTGATAGCTGGGATGCGATGCTGCACCTGAACATCAATGCTGCCTTCCGCTCGGTCCGCGCCGTGCTGCCGCAGATGATGAAGCAGGAGAGTGGCGATATCGTCATGACCAGTTCAATTGCCGGCATGATCCCCATCATGGCCGAGCCCATCTACACAGCCTCGAAACATGCTGTGCAGGCCTTTGTGCATACAGTGCGCCGGCAGGTCGCGAAGTACGGTATTCGGGTGGGCGCAATCCAGCCCGGGCCTGTGGTCACGCCGTTGCTGAAAGACTGGGATCAGGCACGGCTTGAAGCCAATATCAAGGCTGGTGCTCTGATGGAAGCCAAGGAAGTGGCTGAAGCCCTGATCTTCATCCTGACACGTTCAAAGGGCGTGATGGTGCGGGATCTGGTCGTTCTGCCGCATAACTTTGATGCCTGATACAAAGGTTTTTCTGGTTTTTCCATAAGAGGGCGCGGCCTAACCTGCTTGGGCTTATTAAACATCGGCTCGATACGGTTGCGCCCTCTGTGAAAACGGAAATTATAGAGAATATTCTCTGTTTGATTTGAATGTGGTGGGATGACGGGAGGATCGCCTCGAAAGATCAGGTTCTCCAGCATCCCGTCGCGATCATATCCTTTGCCTGCTACGAGCGTGCGAAGAGGTGCGACTGGCGCCCCATCAGAACATCAGCGGGGGATTAATTAAAATTTTTCCGCGTCTGTTCTTCCCCTGGAGCCATCGTTGTCCGCGAGAGGGGGAGTGCGGTGTGTCGAAACGGATGAGGTACTTCCTCTATAGAAAAGCTCTAATGAACTCATCGAGCGTGTCCGCATCCTCTACAGGTTTGTCACGGCGAATACGTGAAACGCGCGGAAAACGAAGGGCTACGCCGCTTTTATGGCGCTTGGAATACTGAGCAGCATCAAAGGCAATTTCCAGAACAAGACCATGCGCCACTTCCCGGACTGGACCAAAACGCTTGGTGGTGTGATCGCGGATCCACTTGTCCAGAAATTTCAGTTCTTCGTCCGTAAAGCCTGAGTAAGCTTTACCAATCGGAACAAGTTCACGTTCTCCGTCCACGGTGCGCCATAAGCCGAACGTGTAGTCGGAATAGAAGCTGCTGCGTTTGCCGTGCCCGCGTTGTGCATACATGACAACGGCATCGACGCTGAGTGGCTCACGTTTCCATTTCCACCACGGCCCCCGTGGTCGACCCGGAACATACGGACTGTCAGCCTTTTTCAGCATTAGCCCTTCAATGCCTTCGCTCCGTGCATTCTCGCGAAGCTTGGCTAGGTCTTCAAAGTTCTGGAACGCAATGAGATCAGACAAGACCATTCTGGGCGGATTCAAGCGTGCGAACCAGCTTTCCAATCGCTGTCGTCTGGTATCGAATGGTAGGGAGCGCAGGTCGTCTCCGTCTTCAAACAGGATATCGTACAGTCGGATACCGGCTGGCATGTCTCTAAGCATGGAAGCCGTAGGCGATTTTCGGTTCAATCGCTGTTGGAGATCCGCAAACGGGGCGACAACACCGTCCTGAACGACCAGAAGCTCACCATCCAGAACGACCCTGCTGCCTAGATCCTGCATCGTGGCCAGCACGTCCGGAAAGGCCTTTCCAATATCTTCCGCCCTACGCGTGTAGACACGCTCCCCTTGAGGTGTGGAAACAAGCTGAACTCGGATACCGTCCCATTTCCATTCTGCTCGCCATTCCGCTGGATCGAATGCTGTCAGGTCAACGTTTTCCAAGGGCTGGGCCAGCATAGGCGGCCGGAAAACCGGAGCATCCTTCGCATCGGGTTTCGGCCCTTTTCCCTCCACCCATGCGAAGAGGGGCCCATAAGGCGCTTCAAGGCCGTGCCACACTTCCTCAATGTCATCCGCAGCCACAGACGCTATTTCTGCAAGGGCTGTTTTTGCCAGCCGGGCTGACGCGCCAACGCGCAACGAGCCAGTAATGAGCTTGAGGAGGGCGTAGCGGGAGGAGGCATCGCATACGTCCAGCCATCCCCTTACAACATCCGGGACATCTGCCTTTGGAAGGCGCTCGAGGGTATGAACGACCTCCGCCAGACCCGGTGCAGTTGGCGTAACATGATCACTGGTTTCCGGCCGCCAGATCAGTGCGACTGTTTCCGCAAGGTCTCCAACGTAATCATAAGACCACGCAAAGAGTTCCGGGTCGATCCGTTCCATGGCCAGAGCCCGAAGCATGGCAGGTTTAGCAGTAGCAAAGGACAGACTTCCTGCCATCGCAGCCAGCGCGTATCCCCGGTCAGGATCGGGCGCCATCGAAAAATACTCTTTGAGAAGTGCAAGCTTCATATTTCGTGAAGGGGTGAAGGCCAGGCGTTCCAGCAGGGTCGCAAATTCGATCATGTCAAAGCGCCCTGTTCCGCCTGTTCATCCTCTTCCTCGTACCCCAAAAGCCGCAGCGCGCGGCCGCGGATCTGCATCTTGCCCAACGCATAAATCAGAGCATCCTCGCGCCCATGCGTGACCCAGATTTCCTTTGCCCCGGTTGCCTGACATGTCTCCAGAAGAGCATCCCAGTCGGCATGGTCGCTGATAATGACAGGGAGTTCGACCCCACGCGCTTTTGCTCGCTGGCGAACATGCATCCAGCCTGATGCCAGACAGACGACCGGGTCTGGAAGCCGACGTGCCCAACGGTCTGCAATGGCCGATGGAGGCGCGAGGACAATGCCCCCGCGCATCTCACCTTTCTTTGCTGCCGTTGCAGAACGCAGTTCCCCCAAGGGGACACCAAAACCTTCGTACAGCTTACACATCGGTAGAAGAGCACCATGGAGCCAGAGAGGGTCATGGTAGCCACCCTCACGAAGCAGAGCGATCAGACGCTGGCATTTACCAAGGGCGTAACAGCCAACAACATGCGTGCGCTCTGGAAACAGGCGTACGTCATGCAGCAGTTTGGCAATCTCATGAGCGGGATCAGGTAAGCGAAAGACTGGCAGCCCAAACGTGGCTTCAGTTACGAAAAGATCACAGGGCACAACCTCAAAAGGAACGCATGTTGGATCAGGCGCGCGCTTGTAATCCCCACTGACGACGGCGCGCTGCCCACGGTACTCCATGACAACCTGTGCACTTCCCAGAACATGCCCGGCAGGCGCGAGCCAGACCTGCACGTCCCCAATGGAAATGACTTCTCCATAAGCAAGTGCCTGCTGGGCTTGACCGGCGCGGCCTTCACCCATTCTCAGGCGCATGATCGCCAGAGTTTCGGGCGTCCCGGTGACAAGCTCGTGGCCGGGTCGGGCGTGATCAGAATGACCATGCGTAATGACGGCGTGGGCCACTGGTTGGAGAGGGTCAATATAGAACGCGCCGGGTGCACAGAAGAGCCCTTCCGGTTTCAACTCAAGCCAGTCCACCCAGTCTTCTCCGCCAGTCGTGCAAGAACAGGGAAAGAACCCGCGAAACGCGTGTGCGTTTCTTCAGCTAATGAGCAAACATCTTCCCGAACCTTTTCAGACCTGGTTTTTCCAACAGGGCTGGTCTCCCCGATCTCATCAACTCGCTATGCTTCAGGCAGCGGAAGATGGAGTGTCTGCGCTTCTTATCGCGCCAACCGGCGGAGGAAAGACACTGTCGGGCTTTCTGCCCAGCCTCATCGAATTGGCAGACGGTTCATATTCAGGACTGCATACGCTCTATGTCAGTCCCCTGAAGGCTCTCTCGACCAATATCGCAGAAAGCCTCTCCCGACCTATTATGGACATGGATCTTCCGGTTCGTGTTGAGGTCCGCAGTGGAGATACGTCCGGAGCACGCCGGAAACGGCAACAGAAGAACCCGCCGCATGTTCTCCTGACAACACCGGAAAGCCTAGCGCTGTTGCTGTCATACCCAGATGCTGCCGCGTACTTTTCCACGCTCAGAGTTCTGATTATCGACGAAGTTCATGCGCTTGCTGGCACCAAGCGGGGAGACCAGCTTGCCCTCTGTGCCAGCCGCCTGCGAACGTTTTCGTCATCACTCCGGATCAATGGCTTATCCGCAACCGTAGCGCACCCTTCCGCCATGGCGGCCTGGGTTTCCCCGACGGGCAAAGCCTCTGGCGTCCGTCTTGTCAAAGCGGAAGACGGGGTGCGGCCGGACGTTCATGTGCTTTTGCCTGACGAGCGGGGGTATCTTCCGTGGGCCGGTCGTACAGGGTTGGGAAGCGCTACTGCAATCCTGAATGAAATTGCCCGTGCTCGCCTCACCATCGTGTTCGTCAACAGTAGGGCGCAGGCAGAACTACTGTTCCAGGCTCTGTGGAAAGACAACGGAGACAATCTGCCTATTGGGCTTCATCATGGCAGTCTGGATGCGGTGCGTCGGGCCAAGGTTGAAGAGGCCATGGCTCGAGGCGATCTGAGGGCAGTGGTGGCTACGTCGTCGCTGGATCTGGGGCTGGATTGGGGCGCAGTGGATCAGATCATTCAGGTGGGGGCACCAAAACAGATCTCCCGCCTGACACAGCGGCTCGGCCGGGCTAATCACCGGATGGACGAACCATCGCGTGCGCTTCTTGCTCCAGCCAACCGATTTGAAGTGCTGGAATGTGAAGCTGCCAAAGACGCTGTTCTGCGGCATGAACTCGACGGTGATCCGCCGCGCGCCGGGGCACTGGACGTTCTGGCTCAGCATGTGCTGGTCACAGCGTGTGCTGGACCGTTCTTTCCCGATGCTCTGTATGAAGAAGTTCGCCAGACTGCGCCTTACAGCCAGATTGCACGCACGGATTTCGATGAGGTCGTTCGATTTGTCGAAGACGGTGGCTATGCTTTAAAGGCCTATGAACGCCATCAGCGTCTTTTCCGGGACTCATTGGGGCAACTCTGGGTTCGCAATGAGCAGATCATCCGGCAGTTCCGGATGAATATTGGCACCATCGTCGATACTCCGATGCTTCGCGTCAAATCCCGACGCGGAAAAGCTTTTGGGGAGATTGACGAGTATTTCGCCTCAACGCTCGTTCCGGGCGATACATTCCTGCTGGGCGGAGAACTGCTGGAATTTCTGGGGCTGCAAGATACGACCGTTCAGGCGGCGCGGGGTAGAGGCAAGGATCCGCGCGTACCGGTTTACGGGGGCAACCAGCTTTCCATTTCACCCGGTCTGGCCAGATACGTCCGTGAGATGCTGCATACGCCATCCTTGTGGACCGTGCTTCCGAAGGCTGTGCAGGACTGGCTTACCCTTCAGGCAAAGCGCTCACATATGCCTGGACCGGACAATTTTCTTGTTGAGACTTTTCCACACAAAGGATTGCACTACATTGTGGCGTATCCCTTTGAAGGGCGGAATGCGCATCAAACTTTGGGGCTTCTCCTGACAAAAAAGCTGGAGGAGACTGGAAAGGGACCTCTGGGCTTCGTGGCTAACGATTATATGGTTGCCTGCTGGTGCGTCCATCCCGCTGGCTCCATGACGGACCTGTTCAGCCAAGATCTGCTTGAAGGCAATCTGGCAGACTGGCTCGCGGAAAGTGCCATGCTCCGCCGCACTTTCCGGGACGTTGCCATTATTGCCGGACTGGTGGAACGCAATTATCCCGGGCGTGAGAAAAACCGGCGTCAGATGACGATCAGTAGTGACCTGCTTTACGATGTCCTTCGAAAATATGATCCAGATCACATCCTCCTACGTGCGACGCGGCTTCAGGCAGAGCAGGGTCTGACTGATCTGCGGCGTCTTTCCGGTATGCTGGATCGCATTCAAGGGCATATCGAGCATGTTAGTCTTTCCCATGTTTCGCCGCTTGCGGTTCCTGTTCTTCTTGAGCAGGGACGTGAAAAAATCCGGGGAGGAGAGGGCGAAGAGTATCTTCTGGCCGAGGCTGACAAGCTTTATGCCTTGGCAGGGAAAGCGTGAATTTTCGTGAGGTAACGCTGGCAGGTGAGCGGATATGGCTCCTGCCCGGAGGGGCTGTTTTCCTGCCTGAAACGCAGATGCTCGTGGTGGCTGACTTGCATTTGGGTAAGGGGACGTCTGCTCGGGCACGTGGAGTACTGCTTCCGCCAGGAGATACGATGTCGACGCTCGAGAACGTGCTCCAGCTTGTCGAGGCTCATTCCCCCCGGGTTCTGGTCGCGCTTGGAGACAGCTTTCATGACTGTCAGGCAGGAGAGCGTCTTCTTGATGCAGAACGAACATTGCTGGATACCATAACCACAAAAGCAGCGACTTTGTGGATCACAGGTAATCACGATGCGCTCCCGATTTCGGGTATTGGGGGCAAGTGGGTTGAAGAATACCGGGTCGGCAATCTGATCCTCAGGCATATACCATCTGCGACAATTCCTTCTGGCAGTGCGGAACTGGCAGGCCATCTTCATCCGAAGATCAGAATACGGATCAGGGGGCATGTTATGAGCCGCGCCTGCTTCCTCACGGGAGAAGAACGCCTTATTCTGCCAGCACTGGGATCATATACCGGCGGATTGGACATCTCCCATCAGGCGTTCGCAGGACTGTTTCTCCACGGATATGCGGCTTATGTCTGGGGAGCTGATCAAATTAATCGGGTTGTCTAGTGGGCAGCTCTAAGCCCACGGTGGAGAGGCGCGCAATCGAGACCGTCGTAATTGGTAGAATTCTTGAGTGGTTCCCAAGAATTTATGCTGATCCACAAATATTTCAAATCTAAAAGCCCGGAAATTTCTTCGAGGAAACGGATGCTTTTCAATATTGAGAAAGCCCGGCTGTTTGATGCTCTCTATCCCATCATAAGGTGATAGAGGAACACAGAAAGCTTTTCAAAAGAAAGGATCTTCAGGTCGGGCAGCAAAGTCTATGAAATCGGTGAGATATTGAATGTCATCATCTGTTTCGCGGCGTCCGAGAAAGATCTGCTTTGCAATCCCTTTCTCGCCAAGTCTTATCGCATGCAGACCGTAGCGTGAGGCATGTTCTTCTACCAACCAGCGAGGTAGGGCTGTGACACCGCGCCCATGCGCCACCATAACCAGCATGATATCTGTCGTTTCAATCTGCTTCTGCTGACGCGGTGCGATGCCGGCTGGCTGAAGAAACTGCGTATAAATATCCAAACGTTCAGAAGGTACGGGATAGGTAATGAGCGTTTCCCCGGCAAGTTGCTCAGGCGTGATGGATGTTTCGCCGCACAGTCTGTGACCAGTCCCTACGACAAGAACAAGTTCGTAATCGAACACCGGTGTGAAGTTAAGGCCCGGTTTGTAAAGTGGGTCGGGTGTGACGAGAATATCAATTTCGTTGCTTAGCAAGGCTCCGATGCCACCAAACTGAAATTTCTGCCGAACGTCGACATCTACTTTTGGCCATCGTTCGAGATAGGGTGAGACAACGTTAAGGAGCCATTGGTAGCAGGGATGGCACTCCATCCCGATCCTCAAAATGCCACGTTCGCCATTGGCGAATTGTTCCAGCCTCTCTTCTGCGAGTGAAAACTGGGGTAGCAAACGATTTGCCAGAGCGAGTAGCCATTGCCCTGCCTGCGTCAGGACCAGAGAGCGTCCCTCGCGTCGCCATATCTTTACACCAAGTTGTATCTCGATCTTACGAACGGCATGACTGAGAGCAGGCTGGGTCAGGTTTAATCGGATACCCGCTGCTGTTAGCGACCCTTCCTGTGCGACTGCCTGAATGATCATCAGATGGTTGCGTTCCAGGATAGCCATACTTTCCAGTCCATGCGTGTTTTTTATGAAAGCATTAAATTATATCATTTTTGCTTATCTTTAAAAACCTTTCTCCAGACAGTTGCCCGCCCCTCTCAAATCTTTTTGTTTTTGTATCTGCCTTCGGCAATTCAGGAGCGCTGGGGCTCGGGAACGCGGTGGTCAAATTGTTGGGCCGTTCTGGAGTTATGACTGAGTGGAGACAGTAAAAAAAATCTCCGCTCAGCTATCCGTTATTTTTGACAATCAGGCGCTGAAGACTGCGCTTGTTATGCCGAAAGTTCTCTTCGCAGAATGTTGGCCCCTGCGGCAAGAGCGCTCAGCTTTTCCCGTGCGACACGACGGGACAAAGGCGCCATACCACAGTTGGTAGAAGGGTAAAGTTTGTCTGCATCCACAAACTGGAGGGCTTTTCGGAGCGTATCAGCCACATCTTCTGGCGTCTCAACCGTGTTGGTAGCTACATCAATGGCTCCAACCATTACTTTTTTACCACGAATAAGTTCAATGAGATCCATCGGAACACGGGAATTCTGGCATTCCAAAGAGATCATATCGATACTGGAACTCTGCAGCTTAGGAAAAATTTCCTCATATTGTCTCCACTCGGCACCGAGACTGTTTTTCCAGTCGATATTGGCTTTGATACCATACCCATAGCAAATATGAACTGCGGTTTCACACGTGAGCCCCTCAACTGCTCTTTCTAGGGCCGCAACCCCCCAGTCGTTAACTTCATCGAAGAAAACGTTGAAGGCTGGTTCATCGAACTGGATAATATCAACGCCAGAAGCTTCCAGTTCCTTCGCCTCCTGATTGAGGATCTTGGCGAATTCCCAGGCCAACTTTTCACGGCTTTTGTAGTGGCTATCATGGAGCGTATCGACCATGGTCATGGGGCCTGGGAGTGTCCACTTAATCGGCTTTTTTGTCAGTGTTCTTAAAAACTTTGCATCCTCTACAAAGACAGGTTTCTCACGTGTTACATTCCCAATAACGGACGGCACGCTCGCATCATACCGGTTACGGATCTTGACGGTTTGGCGGTTTTTGAAGTCAACGCCGCGCAGGTGTTCAATGAATGTCGTGACGAAGTGCTGCCGCGTTTGTTCACCGTCGCTCACGATATCAATTCCGGCACGATCCTGATCGTCGAGTGTCAGACGTAAAGCATCCTGTTTGCCCTCAATCAATTCCTCGCCCTGCAGTTTCCATGGGGACCAGAGGGTTTCAGTTTTTGCAAGCCACGACGGTTTAGGCAGGCTGCCAACTGTTGAAGTCGGAAGTAATTTTGTCATGGTCAAAGGCCTTGTACGGTTTAGGGTTCAAACTGAAAAATGAGCAGACCACTGCTCAAGAGCCGTCCGGTGGGGAATGATAAAATTTTCCTCGGTGAACTTTCCCTGTTCAATCGCCAGCTTGTTCCGTTCTTCTCGGTCATAGAAAATCTGAGTTGTCGAATAGTCCTGATGGGTCAGGCTGGGCTGGTAGCATCCGGCTGCCGGGGAGTTCGCATTATAGATTTCTGGTCGATAGACTTTCTGAAAACATTCCATCGTACTAATTGTGCTAATGAGTTCCAAATTGGAATAGTCTGTCAGAAGATCTCCGAAAAAATAAAATGCTAGAGGTGCTGAACTATGGGGAGGCATGAAATATCTAACTTTCATACCCATTTTTTCAAAGTATTGATCAGTAAGAGAATACTCTCTCTGTTCATACTCAAAGCCAAGGACAGGGTGATGATTCTCAGTCCTATGGTACGTTCTGTTACTTGAAATGCTCAGGCAAATGACCGGCATTTTTCTGAAGTTATTCTTGTATTCGTCAGAGCCGAGAAAAGATCTGAACATCTTACCATGAAGATCACCAAAGCGCTCGGGAATGCCAAATTCTGAACGGTTCTGATTATAATTTCGAAGGAGGACGCTGAAATCATAATCGCGGACGTAAGAGGAAAAATTATTTCCAACAATGCCCGGAATACGTTCGTTGTTGATAATATCAATAATAGAAGTGTTCAGTATTTCGATTAAGGGAAATGACTGATGTTCACCATTACAACTCATAGTCGTTTCGACAGAGATGATATCAATTTCGACGGAGTAGCGATCTGCCTTTGAGTTGTCCCAATGGGCTAACGCATTAAAACGGTTATCAATCATTTGCAGGATATTCTGCAAGTTCTGTTGACGATGGTTTCCTCTGACGAGGTTGGCAAAATTTGTGGTTAGACGCGTATCGTTTGAGGGACAATAGTCCTCGTCAAACCGCGTTTTTTTCAGATTAAAAGTAAACTCTATGGACATATGCGGTTCGACCTTGCGAGTTGAAAATTCCTCATATTTTCACTTGAGGATTTATTCGGATTTATATTGCCGGAGCAGAAAGCTTCATGCCGTGCAGTGATGAGTGGTGCTGGTGAACGGTATGCCCGAGATGTTGAGTGAGCAAAAATGATTTTATTTCATTGATCCATGAAAATCGTTCATACCATAACTGTAGGAGAAAAAAGGTTAGAATACCCGCCAACATCTGACACTAATCTGTAGTTTTTAGTTGGACGGGATGAAGACAATCGCTTCGAGAAGCGAACGATGCATGAATGTCTGATGCTGGAAGATTTCGAGCAGGCAATTCAAATTCCCTGTAACAGGAATACTAATGGCTTAGGCTTCTGAGTTGCGTGCGGAATTACTGAAACATAGTTTCGATAATAAAATACGGCGTATAGGCGCAATTGATGTCAGGGTAGAAGTCTGTTTCAGGCGCCTGTGAAGAGATTGAGGATGAGCGGTCGATATTAGGTTAAAGGACGACTAAATGGATCGTCTCTGCTTTGTTTCCAGAGAGGCGCGACAGGCTGCAAATTGCTGCGTGCCATGTCTGATCGGTACCATAGAGGCACCAAAGTGCAATGTATTTTGTAGGTGCCAAACATCCAGAAAAACCGTCAATTACTGTCAGTTGTACCTGAAATCAGGTCGCAAGGGCATAATCCACGGTTCTTTCATAATGAATAAAGAATGACATAGTTTCCATCAAGAAAGTGACTATGTTTTACGGTGAGTGCGAGTGACGACAAGATGAATTGTGAGAGGTATATAAAACTCGAGAATATTCAGAAGAGAGCGGTTTACGACCAAACCAAGAAGAGGCCAGTTTTTACGGATTTTCATTCTTAACGGGCTCATTATCCGCTTCTCCTGCTTTCATGTGAGTTACGAAGGGTTCCGGTAGGCAACTGCGTGCTCCCGTTCTTCTTGATCCTGTGAAACTCTTCATCCATGAGTTCGGACGCCAGACGGAAGGCTCTTTTTGCATGTGCATATGGAAGCCACTGTCCCATCATGTTCCATGGCATTCCATTGTTATAAGTCGAGATGGCAAGCAGGGTTTCCCCTGTGGTTGCGTCCGTGGCGACGAGTTCTTCACTGGCGCCCCCCGGAAATGGGGGAGGGATCGGCGGCATGCCACCTCCCGCTGCGCCGGCTGCAAATCCGGCAACGATCGGAAGGGCATTATAATACCACTTACTGCGGCGGATATTGGTAATAGCCGCGCGGACCCGGATTGTGTTGGGGCAAGTCGGGTCACATTGTTCGGGTGCGAGGACCTGAAAATCATGCGCAAGGGCTTTGACAAGTGCGTCGTGGAAAGCCTTGGTCATGCGTGCTTCGACCGCAGGTTTAAGTTTTGGAGCCTTTGCTACCGGATGCCAGGTAACAGGTTCGATGACAAGGAAATGATACTTCGAAGCATCTATCGTGGGGGAGACATAAACCAGATCATCCGTATGGTTTTTTTGATGAACCATCTGTCCATACGTATCCCGAGGAATGAAACCCGTCTGGGTGTTTTTTTGGCCTGCACATCCTGTTAGGGAGAATATGAAGGCACAGGAAATCAGTACCGAAGGCACTGGAGGAAAGCGTGATGGTTTGTACGATTGCGCGCGCTGTGAATGAGACGTCATGCTGGTGGCTCGTTTCCGAAAAAAGGGTGGGTCCGGAAGGTGCAGCGCCTTTGATTGGTATAGGGCGCTGCGTGGTAAAGCCACTGTTAAAGCTCGTCTTTTTCCAGCGTGTGTCTCAAATATTGCAGCTGTGAAATATGGTCATTATTAGCAGATTTTCGGCAGGAAAATCAGGACTTCAAGGCCACCCTCAGAACGGTTGGCCATTGTGATTTCACCTCCATTGGAGCGGACGATCGTTTGTGCCGACGTTAGCCCTAGACCGACGCCGCCTGTCTGACGGTTACGAGACTTATCGAGACGAAAGTAGGGCTCAAAAACTTCGGAAAGGGAGGCTTCAGGAATACCCGGACCATTATCACGGATATAAATCATGTAGCTGCCGTCCTGCTGTGTCTCCAGGGTGAGGGTGGGAGGCGTTGCGTATTTGATGGCGTTTTCGACGAGATTGGAGAATACGCGCTTCATGGCATAGAGCTGGCCAACGTAACCCGCCTTGGCTGGACCGTAATATTCTACACTGAAGCCTTGGTCACAGTAGTCGTTTGCAATGGTCTGCAGGAGGCCGGGCAAGTCGAACATGATGCTTTCTTCGCGGGAGGCATCGTTACGAAAGAAGGATAAGGCACCGTCGATCATGGTTTGCATTTCGTCCACATCCCGGAAGAGATGTTTCTGCTGTTCGGGGCAATCAATGAATTCGCCGCGGAGGCGGATGCGAGTCAGGGGCGTGCGAAGGTCGTGCGAAATGGCAGCCAGCATTGTGGTGCGGTATTCAATGAACTGCTGGATCTGAGCCTGCATGCCATTGATCGTTTCTGCGACCAGCCGGATTTCACGGGGGCCATCTTCATCCAGACGCGCGGAGCGTGGCTGAAGACCAAGGCTGCGCACCCCACCTGAAAGGTGTTCGATAGGTCGTGATAGCTGGCGTGAAGCAATCATGGAGACCGTGACAACCCATACTGCAAGAAACAGGAGTTGAAGGGTGAAACGTTGAAAGGCGTACAGCCCCCAAAACCGGGTAAGGGCAACACACAGGAGCCAGCTGCCATCGTCGAGGCGAATGCCTGCAAAATAGGCGTCGTGGAAGCGCGATCTGTCATATGGGAGGCCAGTTGCCTGGGAGACGGGGTTGTTTTCCCGAAAGACGATCAAGCGGTTTGGACGGTGTCGGAGATAGGGCTTAAGGAACCGCCAGCTCTGGGAAATTTCGTCGCTACGGTACTGACCATTCTCTAGCGCCTGCGCCAGTGGAGTGTGGGGTGCATACCAGGCGAAATGGACGTCATCGGTGCTGGCTGCCTGTGCCAGTCCTTCACGGTCTGATGCAGGCGCTGAGCTGACGATGCGAATGACTGACCCCACCTGACTTACAACGCCTGTTTCCTGAATATCCGGTTTGGCCCACGTGCCTCCAAAGACAAAAAACAGTTCCAGAAGCGCAAGTGTGACGACTGCGGCCAGTGTAACCGTAATGATAAGACGCCTTGCGATAGTATCTTCCATAAAAGTAAGGCGCTTCATGTGCGTGCTACTGTCGTTGAGAAGATATAACCGCCGTTTCTTACAGTTCGGATGAGGGTAGGGTTTTTAGGGTCTTCCTCCAGTTTGTGGCGAAGGCGGCTGACTTGCACATCGATGCTTCGGTCGAAAGCCGCATGGTCGGGGCCGCGTGCCATGTCCATCAACTGGTCGCGGGTCAGAACACGTTGGGGATGCTCAACGAAGGACAGAAGTAAATCGAATTCGCCGCTGGACAGCAGAACGAGAGAGCCACTGGCCGAACGAAGTTCGCGGCGGGCCACGTCGAGCTTCCAGCTCCCGAATTTGAGGATGGGGCGTGTCGGAATGCGAGCTGTTGTGGGGGCGAATTCTGTTGTGCGTCTCAGGACGGCCTTGACGCGGGCCAGAAGTTCCCTTTGGTCGAAGGGTTTCGTCAAGTAATCGTCAGCACCGATTTCCAGTCCGACCACCCGGTCAGTATGGTCGGCCATGGCAGACAGCATGATGACCGGAATTTTCGAAGACGTCCGGAGGCGCTGACAGAGGCTGAAACCGTCTTCCTTGCGTAGCATGATGTCTAGAATGACAAGGTCAATGGTCTGCGTTCGCAGGATTTCAAACATCGCCTCGCCGTCTTCAGCGACGGAAACGCAATAGTTGTGTCTCTGCAGGAAACTGGTCAGGAGCGTCAGGATGTCCTGATCATCATCAACAATGAGGAGATGAGGCATGGGTGTCATCTCTTACCTTTAACATGAAAGGTCTGCGGGATGATGTCTGGGCGGGACACGATGTTTCAACCTAGACACATATGAACAGGTTAGTAATTTTGCATATCACACTGCAAAAAAAATGCCGCACTCAGAGTTTTTTTTGTTTCTGGAAGAGGAAGGGCAGTAGCATCGTGCTCTCCGGAATGCATATTCTCGATCAAAGAAAATCCCTGACAGGCTGTCTCGTGCACATCACAAACATCCACGCATGCGGCCCCGCTGTTCTAGGTCAAATAGCCATTGGGCATGGTGCAACGGAGACGCTAAAGTTGTCGAGCAATAGTCAAACCTGTTGTTGTGTCAGTACATCAGGAACAGGTGGCGTTGCATATTGAACGTTGCTTCATCCGCTTTCCAGGTTGCCACAATATCAGGTGCTGACATGCCCTGTGAAAGCTGTCTTCGGAGTATGCTACTCCCAGCCAAAATGTCGAAGGTCGACCCGGATTTCCTCCATATTGGGCTATCCGATATCTTTATGACTGTCTGGAGCATCGCAACGCTGGTCAGCAGAGGGTCAAAAGTCTTCCGGTTCGTGATGGCAATCTGAAGCCCGTGGCATAATTGCTCCTTTGCGGTGTCCGATCCGGGCGTGAACCAGTCCTCCCTGAACAGACAGCCTGGCAGGTTTGCGTTGTTCAGGCTCTCTATCCATCGGGTTGCCTGGAGGTTAGGGGCGCCAATCGTGAGAAAAGGAAATGCCGTACCGCGACCAACCGAAAAGGTTGTACCCTCGAAGAGACATGTCCCCGGATAGGCGAGGGCTGTCGTCACGTTGGGCATGTTAGGGCTCGGCGGCACCCAGACCAGATCGGTTTCGTCCTGATAGCGGTCCCGACGCCAGCCGGTCATGGGAATGACATGCAATTCGGCAGCGTGGCCTGCCTGTTGTGGGACATACTGGCTGTTGAAGAGGCGTGCCAGTTCGCCAATAGTCATGCCATGCCGCAGAAGAAGGGGGACCCTGCCCACGAATGATGAAAATGCCGGGTCGAGGGTAGGGCCGCTGGCGGGTAGGCCTGTAATGGGATTGGGTCTGTCCAGAACCATGAACGCGACGCCGCAGCGTGCACAGGCTGCAAGTGCGTCGAACATGGACCAGATATAGGTGTAGAACCGGGCGCCGATATCCTGAATGTCGAAGACGAGAAGATCGATATCCGCAGATTTCAGGAGCGCATCCAGCTTCGGGCCGGAGAGTGTGTACATGTCGTAAACAGGGATGCCCGTGCGGGGATCAATGCTTTTGGCTTCTGAGTGGCCAGCCTGCGCCGAGCCGCGAAACCCGTGTTCAGGCCCGAAGATGGCTTTCAGGTTTACTCCCGGTGCAGCATGCAGCCTGTCTGCGATATGGCGCAGGTGGCGGTCCACGCTTGTGGGGTTGGCGATCAGACCGACTTTTCTCCCTTTAAGAGCCTGATAGCCATCAGCTTCGAGACTGTCATAGCCGGTTCGGATCGCGACAGGGGACAGACACTCACGTGGCATCCCAGAAGCGTTTGCCCAAGATAATGCAGCTGTTCCTGCGCAAAGGCCCATAAAGGAGCGGCGGCCGAGGGGTGTTTTTCGGGCTGGCGCCCCAGAAAGCTCATGCATGAATTAAGACATTATCCTTCAAAATGTGCTCTTCAGGCGATTATTCGGCCATGGCGACAGCAGTCACCAGATCGTCCATGATTTTCGTCGGATGTGGCAGACTGTCCGGCACGTCGTTTGTGAATACGGCAATCAAAAGAGTCTGACCCCGCACCGTCTGGAGATAACCTGATAAGGAGTGGGTTGCTGCGAGCGTGCCTGTTTTTGCATGCAGGTGACCAGCGACGGCCGTGCCAATAAAACGATGCACAAGCGTTCCGTCTGATGCTGCCAGCGGAAGGTCATCCCGCCATTCAGCGCCCCAGGGTTGTTGGTCAGCGAGGAGAAGGAGTTGGATCACCGTTTGAGGTGTAACGCGGTTGTAGGGAGACATTCCTGAGCCGTCGTAAAGAGAGAAGCCCACAGGAGCCAACCCCAGAGCAGTCAGAACCCGGTGGCGTTCGGCAAGGCCGTCTTCGACAGATCCATTCCCATGGACAAGAGCTAAGCGGCGGAGGAGGAGTTCGGCATGAAGGTTCTGACTGGTCTTTAGGAGATAACGGATGTCTTCTTTCAGATCTGGTGCTGGGAGGGTGGTAAGGACTTGAGCATCTGGCGCAATGATTTCGGCTGGACTGTTCGTCAGGCGATGACGAGCTTTCACAGTCTGAACCTTGATGCGCGCGTCGTGAAGCAGCGACCTGAAATGGTGTGCCGTCAGGAGTGCTGGATCGTCGATCCCGATTTTCAATGTTTGGACTGCCGCTCCTGCAGGTAGCGTGCCTGTCAGGACAAGACGGTTTTCACCGGGCTTCTTTTCAAAATTCAGCTCAGGTTTTTCATCCTGTACGGTAAGAGCCTGATTGATTACCGTCAGTTCCTCGGCTGGGGATGACCAGCGAAACAACGGGCGTTCGCCAAGGTGTGCACCGGGCTGTACGTCCAGTTCAGCGATATTGTCGTTCAGTGTAAGTGCCGAAACTGCCGTGCCCCATTGTGTCTGCAGGTTATTCCAGCTCCATCCATCACCCCAGCGCTCATCCGCGAACAACTGGTCATCAGCGATAATGGCATGAACGCGTCTGAGCTTTTTGGCGAAGACAGCATCGGCCAGCGTTTTCAGGCAGTCGGTTTTGCATGCAGCGTCATCGGAGAGGAAAGGATCTCCTGAGCCTTGGAGAATGAGATCTGGCGCGCCGTGAGCGTGGGGCGCCAGCAGAAGGGCAGTGGAATGTGTGGCTTCATCGCGCTCCAATTCGGCAAGATCAGCCATTGCGGCGGCTGTCGTGAAGAGTTTGGCATTTGACGCTGGGATGAAGCGCCCAGTGGCATTTCGGGAAAAAAGAACTTTTCCATCCCTCGTGGAAATGACAACTCCCCAGCGTACGCCCTGTTCTTGGGAGGTCCGGAGGATGGGCGAAAGTCGCTCAGCGAGGGCATACGGTCCGAGAGGGGCAGAGGAACTGTGGAAAGCACAGGCGCTCAGGATTATGGGAAGTCCGGCTGTCCCGAAGGAAAGGAAAACCCGGCGAAAACGTTTCAGAGTAAAGCTGGAGATCTGACGCATAAGACCTTGGCTGACTGGGAATTACAAAGTTCAGCCTGACGCTGAAACAATAAGAGGCTGCCTGTGCTTGGTGTGCAGGCAGCCTCAGTGCGGGGATGATCTGGAGTGGAAAAACCGCCCTTAGAATTCCATGCGAATACCGCCGCGATAAGTCCGCCCGAGCAGGTTGCTATAGGTTTCGTCGGCCTCAAGTCCGCCTTCCGGCAGAAGGATCGGAGAGGTGTTTGCGAGGTTGGTTACGGTCAGGAAAAGCTGCATCTTGCCGATTTTTTCGACCGGCAGATTGTAGGTGGCGTTCATGTCGAAGTAGAAAATGCCCGTGACACGGTTATTGTTGATCGTGGGATAATTGGCGTTATACGCTGGGCAGGTCCCCGAGCACTGAACATAGCTGTTGGAATAATTGCCTGCACTGATGCCCCGGGCGATGGCCGTGACGCTGTATCGTGATGTGCTGTAGGTGGCCGAGAAGCGGTAGATCCAGCGCGGCGGGCCGGACGAAATGTCGCCTGATGTGTCGACGGTATAGCCCACACCGGAATTAGAAACATATTTCAGGTAGTTTGTGGCCTGACCGTGGAGGGTGAACTTGCCATCGGCGTCGCGTAGCAGGCGGCGCAACGGGAAGCTGTAAGAAGCGTCGATATCGATGCCACTGGTTTCAAGATTGGCAAAGTTGAACGGAGAGGCACTGATGAGAAGATCACGCGTCCCACTCGGATCGGGACGGACCGCCGAACAGAAGGTCGTGTATCCTGCATAGCACTCATTAATGATGGACTGCGGATAGAACTGTTCGATCGCACCTTTGATCTTGGTATGGAACCAGTCAACCGAAACCGCCAGGCCAGAAACATATCGCGGAGTGATGACGGCGCCGACGACGGTTGTGTTAGCCGTCTCGGGACGCAGTTTCGTATTACCTGTCGTCGTGGAGAGAACGGTAGCCGTCTGACCCGTGACCGGGTCGAGCACGCTCGTCGTCTGGGATGTCCCTGCATTGTAGAGTTCGTTAATGTTTGGTGCACGGATGTCGTGCGACTGGGTGGCGCGGAACAGAACATCCCTGACAGGTTGCCACGTTCCGCCGACTTTCCATGTCGTGACATAACCAGAAGTCGAGTAGTTCGTTCCGCGGACGGCACCGTTAAAGGACAGACCTTTTGCCAGCGGCACGGCGGTCTCCAGGTAAGCTTCCTTGACGTTGTAGTGCCCAAAGGTCGGCCGGTAATTGCCGACCGACCAGCCCGACTGGTATTCTGCCGGAACGTATCCCGAGGCACGCTCGTCACGATATTCGCCACCGACGGCGACGTTCACATCTCCGGCCCATGTCGCAAAGGGTATCGTGGAGAGGTTTACGCCCGAGACGATTTCCTGAAACCGCTGATTTCGCCATGGTGCGCCAAGAGCATAATCAATGGCCGATGACGACATAACGCCCGTTCCCAGCCAGTCGATCGGGGAGCAGCCATCGCCTGGGTTGGTCAGGGAAGAGCGGCAGACAGTCTGTCCGGCCGAGTTTCGCACGGCATCTGTCGCATTGGCGATCTTTGCCGTGTTCATGACGTTGTAGATCTGCTCATGTGTATGGGTGACGCCATACTGGGCGTAGGCGTTCCATGAGGCGCGTTTGCCGAACATCTCGAAGTTGCCTTCGCCACCGAACGTATAACGCTGGACGTTGCGGAGATTGTCAGTCCGGCGGTAGGGCATGTCGAGCGCAGTCGTCCCGACAGTGACGTTCGAGACATTCTGAAGTGCGTCAGCGCCAAGAGCATCCACAAGATAGGGGTTGGTCCCTTTCAGTGAGATTGAGCTGAGATACTGTGGCCCGGCATTGTAGACGTATTCGCTCTCATTGTAGGCACCCTCGGCATACAGGGTCATCCACGGCGCGACATCGTAGCTCAGGCGTCCGAAGAGATTTTTACGGTCGCTCTGAGGTTCCAGGCCAATGTTTTTGTTATTGTTGGCCAGGTTCTGATCACCGCCGACCGAGACGCTGGAGGTCGACAGAGAGCCGTAATTGTAGTGATTGACACTTCCGCCCGGACCAAAATAGATCCCACGCAGCGAATTGGTCACGCCTCCCTTGGAGGCATTAATGATCCCTCCGGGCATAACGTTGTTGGTTCCTGCATTACCAACACGGATGTAATAGGGCTGACCGTTTCCCGCTGCATAGTCGGGATTGGCGATAATGCGGTCGCCGTTTCTGTTCCAGCTGCGGTTTACACTGAAAATGCCGTCCTGATGGGCAATGTCGCCACTAAGAAGAACGTGCCCCTTCCCATGTGCGAAGCCAAAGCCGCCAGCTATGGCGGCATGCTGGTTCTCTCCATCCCCATAGTCCGAGATGCCGGAATCCGTAGTCACCTTCAGGCCTGTGTAGGTCTTGTCGAGTACGAAGTTCGTGACCCCTGCGACAGCATCGGAGCCGTACTGCGCGGATGCTCCTCCCGTCACTACATCCACACGTTTGACCAGCTGCTGTGGGATTGTGTTGATGTCGACAATCCCGGTGATGGCGGATGGCGTGATCCGTCGTCCATCCAGAAGCACGAGTGACCGGACGGCACCAAGATTACGAAGGTTGAGTGCGTTGATGCCAGCGAGGCCATCACTTAGGGAATAGGCGGAATTCTGAGGTGTCTGGCTTCCTGCGAATTGCGGCATCTGATTGATCAGGTCAGCAATATTGTTGCTTGGAGCCTGATTCAGGATTTCCTGCTGGTTAAGGGAGCTGATGGGGGTCGGAGACTTGATATGCGCGTTCGCAATGTGACTGCCCGTAACCGTAATGACTTCCCGGCTGGCCTTAACCGGTTTTTGAGTTTTTTTGTGCTCCGCGGAGGATTTTGTAGAGTGAGATGATGTGTCCTTGGCATCGGCAGGGCTGGACACTGTTGCGGCAGCATAAGCCTGCTGCGGCACGAGGTACGCTGCGCCCGACGACAGAGCTGCAAAGGACAGGAGATAAGACTTCAGGGGCAGTCTGGCCGTCATACCCTGGTTCCCTCATAAACGCCGATGGGCGATGATGTTGCGATATCGAACTAATATTGCATGCCTGCAACGCAACCGTCGATTTCGAAACTGCGCGCGCTATATAACCAAAAGTTAAGTGCGCGACATCCCCTTACGTTTCATGAAGGCAACATTTTGTTGGTGACGGGGAAGGATAGGCCTCGGTTCCCGTCCGGATTTGCCTTTTGGAAATGTTTGTCCCGCACGCAGATCCGGCAGGAGTCAGTTTGGCTGTACGGCTGGTAACTTTGTGTCAAAGAAATGCAGCGTCCACAGATAGGCGTTCAGCCAGTCCTGTGTTCGCAGGAAGGCGTGGCGTTCACCGGGGAAGACGTGATCTTCGAACGGAATATTCCGTTCCACGAGCATACGGGCCAGCAGGACGGATTGTTCGAATTCGACGTTGAAGTCGTCATCCCCGTGGATCAGCAGGACTGGTGAGCGCCAGTGCGCGATGTCGGCAATTGGGGAGGAGCGCCACTCGCTCTCCTTTTCCCGTTGCTTCTCTTCGGGAGAGAGGCCTGAATGATCTGGTTCCGTCATGTCATGGACACCATGAAAGTCCGCGCCAGCGACAAACAGGTCGCTGTTGCGGGCCAAGGCCAGAGCCGTCAGATAACCACCCCAGCTTCCACCCCAGATGCCGATCTTGCTGGGGGCCACGTCGGAGCGGCTGCGGAGGAACAGTCCGGCTGCGTGAACGTCCTTGTATTCACTGGCGCCCGCGCGGCCGATGCCGGGGGCGGTTCGGAAGTCCACGCCGTAGCCGGTGCCGCTACGGTAATTGACGGCCAGCACCACATATCCGCGCGATGCCAGAAACTGGTTCATGGCGTAGGCATTGGAATAATAACCCATCAGATTGAAGGCCGGGAGCATCTGCCGGTGCGGGCCGCCATGGACGAAGACCAACGCGGGATGCGGACCGGGTGTTCCAGCGGGAGGCAGGAAGATCTGTCCGTGAATGTCGCGGCCGTCATCGCTGCGGAAATGCACGATCTGAGGGGGCGTGAATGTGAAGCCGTTCGGGACAGTGGGGATTACGGGCAGGTGCCGGACAGTGTTCTGAAGCACGACCGGGTGGGCGGGCTGGTCTGTGCCTGTAGCCATCATGGCAATGGCCGGTCCCGCCAGTGTGAGGTCCATGACCTGTTCATTGGGCGCGCTCAGGGCCACGGGCTGGCTGTTATCAAGGGGCTGGGACCAGGCGCGCCAGTGATCCGGATCACCGATATTGGCCGTGTAGATCAGACGGGTTTCATCCGCTGACAGACGGTAGGACGCGATTTCGGCTTGATCCGGCGTCAGGCAGCGTGGTGTTGCGGCAGGGGCGGTGACGCTGAGGGCGCAGAGGCGCAGCCAGCCGCTGCCTTCCCACGGGAACAGGAGCTGTCCGTTGCGGGTCCATGTCAGGTCCATGCCTTCGGGCGCCCAGAAGCGGTTCCCGGCACCTTTCGGTGCAGTCCAGAGCGTGTGCTCCGCGCCAGATGCGGTGTCATAGACCTGAAGGGACCAGAAATGTCCCTTGCCGCGTTCGGCCGTCATCAGGGGGTGATAGGCCCGGACGAAGGCAATGGAGCGGCCGTCTGGCGAGAAGGTCGCTTCCTGATCGTGGCCCAGTGCGGCGGGCAGGAACACGGGTGCGGCGCTGCTGTTTCGGGCGTTCCAGAGCGCGATCAGACTGTGGGAGCCACGGTCGA
The DNA here is from genome assembly GCF_018812035.1 of Gluconobacter sp. P5B12. Classification (NCBI taxonomy): domain Bacteria; kingdom Pseudomonadati; phylum Pseudomonadota; class Alphaproteobacteria; order Acetobacterales; family Acetobacteraceae; genus Gluconobacter; species Gluconobacter sp. P5B12. The sequence goes on from NZ_JACRVV010000010.1 coordinate 98,642, forward strand.
TTTCGAGCGCGAGACGGCTGCTGTCCGGGGACCAGTGCAGGGCGGTGATTTCGCCCGGCGTGGTCATGACCACACGCGGCGTCTGGCCCGGCTGTCCGACCAGAAGGGCACCGCCGCGCATGAAGGCCAGCAGGCGTCCGTCCGGGGAAAAGACGGGACTGTGTCCTTCTCCGGCGGTGGTCGTCCGGCCGTCGGGCAGGAGGACCCGCACGGTTTCCTTGCCCGGGATGGCCGCGTTGCCGGGATTGGGGGCGTGATCGTTGGGATATTCGGCATCGCCGCCTTCGACGAAGGCCAGTGTCCGCCCGTCCGGGCTGAGGGCGAGGCCCCACAGATCGGTTCCGTCATCCTGCATATAGGCGGTGACCTTGCGGGGGACCGCGCCTCCGTCGGAAATCAGGATGTTACGGATGCCGTTCCGACGTTCCACCCAGGCTAGACGCGCTGTTTTTGCGGCTCCTGTCAGCCCGTTGGCATAGGGCATGGCCAGCAGGGCGCCCAGCTGGGTTGCGTCCTGCGTGGAGGCCGCGATTGCGCCGGAACAGGTGGCCGCGAGCAGCGCTGAGGCGGCGAGAAGGGACAGTCGAACAGTCATGGGGCTGATTTCCCGGCTCCGGCGAGGGCGGTGAAGATCTCTTCCTCGATACTGGTGAATGATGAATAGACACCCGGGCGTTCCTGCCCGGCATCGGGGAAGCCGTCCGCTGCAAACAGGAAGCCATCGCCGGTTGCGGGGTCGTACCAGAAGCCCGAATGCAGCGAATAGGCATCGCCGAGGTGACCCGCCAGATCGCCGGAATAGCCTTTATAGGGCCGGGTTTCGCGGCCCGAAGAATCCCGCGCTCCGGTCAGGCGCGCCATGCTCAGACCATAGCTGGCGATCGGGTAGGGGCAGTCGCCATTCTGTCCGTCATACTGCCAGGTGGGGGTCTGCATCAGGGCGATGCTGTGGGCCGAAAGCAGCGTTCTGCCGTCCAGGGTGCCGTGGCCGAGCATGAAGCGGGCAAGACGGGTCAGCCCTTCCATGGAGATGCGCAGGCCGCCCTGAGGGGCGAACAGCGTGCCGTTCGTACCCGGCGTGTAGGTGGCGAGGGATGCGGCGCTCCAGCTGGGAGTGAGGGGCTGGGTGTCGGTTTCTGCCTCCCATCCTTTGGGCCGGTGGCTGTAGAGCGTGGCCAGACGGTCGGGATGGGCGAGGGACATACGGTTATAGCCGCCGTCTATCCCGAGCGGATCCAGCACATGTGTCTGCTGGTAGTGGTCGAAGCGCTCACCGCTGACACGCTCCATGATCGTGCCGACGAGGCCGTAGCAGAGATTGCAGTATTCAAACCATGTGCCCGGCGCGTGTACGTCACCATGCGCGAAGTGGTAGCCGAGCTCACCGGGTTTGCGGGTTGTATCAAAGAACTCGCTGATCTTATGGTCCGGTGGGAGGATGTAGCCGTCGGCATCCCGGATGCTGGAGGTGTGGTTGAGCAGCATTCGCACGGTGATGGGTATCCGGAGGAAATCCGGGTTGCGGAGCCGGAAGCCCAGATAGTCCGAGGCATCGTGATCGAGGTCGATCTTGCCCTGCTCGACCAGTCCCATCAGCCCGATGGTCGTAACGACTTTCGAGATTGAGGCGATGCGAAAGAGGGTCTGTGGTCCGACGGGAACCGTTCCGCCCGAGGTGCGTCGTGCAAATCCGCCGTAATAGTTGTAGGCGACGCGACCGTGCCGCAGGCGGACGGCAGCGATGGCGGCCAGCGGGCGGACTTCGCCCTGTGTCAGGACGCGATCCAGCGCGTGGGTGGTTTCGGTGGCGGACTGTGTGTGTGTCTGGGCGTGTGCTGCGGATGACAGGACGGCGATGGCGGCGAGTGTGAGGCTCCGGATGATCATGGTTGAGTCTCAGGCAACAGGGTGATGCGCCGGACCGCGGCGGTATCGACACTGTGGGTGCTGAAGGACAGCGGCTGCATGGCGCCACGCAGCCAGACGGGCAGGAAATCGGCGTAATGCGGAGATTTCGGATCGGCGGACTGTCCGGGAAAGTTGAGATACAGCGAGCGGTCCCAGTGCCCGACGTCACACACCATCAGATAGCTGGCGCCTCCCGTCGTGGCATAGGCGTCGGGACCGCCGGTCTGGGGGCTGTACCAGCGTGCCATGACGGTATAGGGGTCCCCGCCGCTCTGGGCCGAAAGGCCGCCGACCGTGGGGAAAGCCGTTGCGATGGCCGGGACGGAAGCGAGCGGATGACGCAGCGTGATGGTATGGAGTGCCCCCCAGCGCCATGCGGCGGGAAGCGGGCCGAGGCGCTTCCGCAACTCCTGAACGGCTTCCCGGAACTGTTCGACGAGCATCCTGTTCCGCGCGCTCACTGGATCTTTGCCAAAGCGGGCATCGGGGGACTGGAACAGGGAGAGCTGAACCGTGGCGTTCACAGGGCCCGGCAGTAGGTCGTGAAGAGTGGCCGGGATGATGAGCGCGTGAAGGGCGCGTTCGAGCCGGGTCCACCAGACTTCATACAGCGCTGCTGCCGCACTTGAAGCATCGACGCGGCCGTTCCATGCTTTGAGCACTGCAGCCTCTGCGGCAAGGTCGGGCGGGACGTCGGGCAGGAGCCGGACCATTTGCAGGGCCAGCACGGAGAATGTGTCGTGTTGCAGGGCCACGCTGTCGCCAAGGGTCGCATGCGGTGTGGCATCCAGCATTTGGGCCACGCGCTCGTGTCGGAAGCCGTCACGCCATTCGAAACTGACGCGCCGTTCCTCGACCGGATAGCCGGGGGGCAGGTTCATTTCGTTGGATGTTCCGAACCAGCCGCGTGCGGGGTTGAAGCTGCTGGGCAGGGCTTCGAGCGGCTGAAGGCCCTGCCAGTCATACCGCCCGTCTCCCGGTGCGGGCATCAGCCCGTCATGTCCCGGTGCACGACGGGGCAGACCGCCTGCGGCCTGCCAGCCGATATTGCCGCTGGTGTCGGCATAGGTGAAATTGGTCGGGCTGGTATGGACGCGCAGGGCTTCGCGAAAGCTGGTCCAGTCATGGGCCAGATTGATCCCGATATTGGCCAGAAGCCCGTTCGCGCCGGGGGCAAGCCAGGTGGCGGAGACCGCCGTGGCGCGGTTGCGTGCCGGATCACGCGAGACGACCGGCCCGTGCACGGAATAGAACAGGCTCACCATGCGCTCGGCCTCGCCACGGACTGCGATCCGCGTCTCGACCTGTTCCATGCGTTTCCAGCCGCCCTGATGGGCATAAAGCAGCGGGTCGGCGGGGTTGGTGCGCAGGATGAACAGGTCTTCCTGATCGATATGGAAATTCGTCCGTCCGAAGGCGATCGTCGCGTTATGGCCTTGCATGACGCCGGGCATGCCCGCGCCACCGCCGCCGATCACATCCAGTCCCGGCGCCGTCAGATGGATGACGTGACGGGGGCCGGGCACGCCGAAGGACAGATGCGGGTCGTTGGCCAGAATGGGACGGCCGGTCGCGGTGCGGGAGGGGGCGATGACCCAAGAATTGCTGCCCTCATTCCGTCGTCGCGTCTCGTCCTCGGCGGCTGCATGGAGGTCGTGCCGTGGTAGGGGGGCCTGAAGCACACCGAACAGTCCGAGGTCGTCTTCGCAGATGGCGGCGGTGTCCAGCCCTTCTGGGACCCGCAGGTCGTGGACGGGTTCCAGCGGCGTGATGAGGGCGTCGTAGGCCAGTGCTCCGCGTGCGGCCAGTCGGGCGCGGCGGACTTCAGTGCGGGTGTTGCCCGTGACTTCGGCGCGGACGCGGATCAGGTCCAGCACGTCCCAGTGCAGCGGTGTGGCAGCGAAAATGCCGAATTCCGGCGGCAGGAGCGAGGGCGTGACGGTGACTTCCGCGATGCGCGCGTTGATCCCGGCGACATAGGCGCGTGCGCAGTCCTGCGTCAGGGAGGGGAGGGCGGCGAGTTCGCGTTCGGCGTCTCCGCGGAACAGCACCAGCCGGTTGGCCGTGTCGGAGGGCACGAAGGCCGGGCCGAAGACTTCCGCCAGTCGGCCCAGAGACTGACGATGGCCGAAATCCAGCTCCCATAGCCTGTCGCGCGCGACCAGATAGCCGTCGGCAAAGAAGGCGTCGGGGATGGTCTGCGCGCGGACATGGGGGACGCCCCAGCGGTCTTCGAGAACTTCGACCGGCTGGCTCAGGCCCAGCAAGCTCTGAAGGGGAGAGGCGGCGCGTGCGCTACGTCCTGGCATGGACAGGGCGGCGGCGACGCCGCCAAGAAGAACCGTGCGGCGGGTGGCCTGCATAGAAACCTGTTCCTTTCTCAGCTGACGGCGCGGGTGTCGAACCCGGCCACGATCTCTTTCAGTCTCAGGCCCGAGCCGACCGAGAGTGTGAAGCCAAGGGCACCATGCCCCACATTGAGCAGAAGATTGTCATACCTGGTGCGGGCGATGATCGGAACGCCGGTCGGGGTGGCGGGCCGCAGTCCGGCCCACGGCGTATCGTCGCCCTGACCCAGTGCGCCGGGAAGCGTCTCCGCCACAAGCGCGCGCAGTTCTCCGAGGCGTTTTGGGTTCAGATCGGTATTTTCCGAACCGATATCGACCATTGCGGCGACCCGCAGGCGATCGCCTAGACCGGCATAGACCACGCGGTTGTCGTAATCCGTCACGCTGACTGAGGGCACGAGGCCGGGACGCGGACGCGTGGTCAGGCTGTAGCCTTTCAGGCCGTAAAGCGGCAGGTCAATCCCGAGCGGGCGTGCCAGTTTCCGGGAGCCGATCCCGGCTGAGAGAGCCACAAGATCAGTCTCAAAGGGCTTGCCATCCAGCTGGACTTCGCATCGGTTTTTCGGGCCTGTTGTGAGCGTGGCGTCGCCTTGTATAAAACGAAAGTTCGGAGAAGCTGCGAGGGCTTCGCGCAGAGCCTTGCAGAACAGGAAGCAGTCCCCGACCTCGTCCTCAGGCGAGAAAATCCCGCCTGCAATCTGCCCGCGCAGACCCGCGAAGGCGGGTTCAACATCAGCACATTCGGAAGGCGAGAGCGTGCGCTGGAGCTGCGGATCGCTGACGGATTTTGCGGCTTTACGGAAGGTAGTGGCGTTCCTGTACAAGACGAGTTTTCCCGGACGACGCCACAGGAAATCGCCCAGACCTTCCTCGCGATAGTTCTGAAGCTCGGCCTGTCCGCTGAGAGCCAGATCAAGCAGGACTGCGGCGTTGCGGCGGTTTGTTTGCCGGTTGCAGGCGAACAGGAACGCAAGCAGCCAGCGCCACTGATGCGGATCGGCTTTCAGTCGCAGCGAGATCGGAGAATTCGGGCGGAACAGCCAGCCCAAGGCGTCCTGCGCGATACCGGCGTCGGCCAGCGGGCTGACATAGCGGTAGCTGAGCTGGCCGCCATTTGCGAAGCTGGCGTCCTGTCCGACGTCCTCGCGGCGTTCGATCAGGGTGACGTCATGTCCGTCTCGAACGAGGGCGTAGGCGGCTGTCAGGCCGATAACGCCTCCGCCGATGATGGTGATGGTCCGTTTTCCGGCCATAAAAATCCTGAGCGTTCAGAGGCTGGGCGTGGTGGAGACGCTGCGATCTCCTGCGCCGTTATCATGCCCAAAACCTACAGCCTCCAACTCAGTCGGGCTAATGCAAAGAGGCCATCTTTCCATAACCTGTGGTTAAGGTTTTGTTTTACCATGAAAACAAGGTATCAGGGCTTGGAGGGTTTTGTTGCAGAATTGACTTTCTGCGGGTGCAGGTCTTGCGCATCAAAGCTGAAATCAGAGCCGATGACCTGCATTTTCATGCCACTCACCTGACCCGAGATGCCGCGTTCGAACTGCACATAGGAATCATCGTCCGCATCCTGCCCACGGTCATCCCAGTGGACAATGAACAGATCATGCGGCAGGGCGGAGAGCGTTCCGGTCAGGCCGTCAGCATGGCTGAAGGACATCCGCAGATCTTTTCCACGAAGGCTGATTGTGATCGGGCCACGCCAGTCATCGTGATAGGTCCCAACATAGTCCTGCTGCGCATCGTGTGAGAGCGTGATGAAAGGTCGCGCGGGGGAGCCAGGGCCACTCTCGGCGGCCTTTTTCGCGTTTGCAGCCTGCTTGGCGTTTTTCTCGTTCTGGAAATGCGTGACCCAGTCTGAACTTGCGCCGGTTGCGACATAGGAGCTGAGTGTTGTCGCAATCGCGTAAGTCGCCGCGTGATCGTCATGGTTGGTCAGAATGACAATGCCTGATCGGCGTTCGGGCAGGAAGGTTACGTAGCTGACCATTCCGCTGATGGTGCCGGTGTGCCAGACGCGCTTGAGGCCAAAGAAATCCTCCATGAACCAACCGTAGCCATAGGCGCGGAAATGCGTCTTTGTAGCCTCCGCCGTCTCGGCCAGGGGCAGGAGTCCGTGCGGCGCCCAGAGGGTATCGCGGCTGGTCTGGCTGAAAATCTGCTGGCCGTTCGGCGCGCGGCCGCCATTGAGATAGGTCTGGGCCCATCGCGCCACGCCATCGGCGCTGCACCAGATGCCGCCTGCCGGTGCGACACCCGGCAGGCGCAGGGCGCTCCGCTCAGGCAGAGCTGTGCTTTCACCTTCGCCGATTGCCACATTCGTCTGGCCTTTGACGGGCGGTGTGCTCTGACAGGCCGGAAGGCCCGCCGCATCGATCAGGCGTTTCTGGACCACATCTTCCCAGCTCTGTCCTGTAAGGCGCTCCACCAGCGCGCCTGCGACGACATACAGAAGATTGTTATAGGCGTACTCGCTGCGGAATGGGGCTGTGAAAGGCATGAACGGCAAGCCTGCCAAAATCTCCGGACGCGTGAACGTGCTGTGTGAAAACAGCATCAGGTCTCCGGCGCCCTGTCCCATGCCGCTGTGATGCGTCAGCAGATCCGAGATGCGGAAATCCCGCGTAATGGCCGGATCGGCCACGCGGAAGTCCGGCATATGATCAATTACCCGGTCGTTCCATTTCAGCTTGCCCTGATCGACCAGTTGGGCCAGCGCCGTCGTGGTGAATTCCTTGGTGTTGGAGCCGATAGCGAACATTGTGCGGGCGTCAACCGGTGCGCTCGCGCTGTCCTGCGTGCGTCGTCCATAGCCGCGGCTGAACACGACTTCGCCATCCTGCACCACGGCAACCGCAACTCCCGGCACGTCGAAGGCCGATCGCGCATGCTCCACCGTCGCGGTGATGTCCTGCTCGGTTAGTCCGCGTGGCAGCGTCGCGGCATGGGTGATGCATGTTGTGGAAAGGAAGAGGGCCGCCGAGACGGCAAGCATGAGTGACTGTCTAAAAGGCTGGATCATGAACGGCTCTGAATACGAATTTCCGGCTCCGGAGCAGGAGGAGACCGGGAAGAAAGATGATTCAGAGCACGAAATGTTCTGCCTGTCCTGTCTTAAAGATGGAGTGAACCCTTAACCTTGGGTTAAAATACGCCGTTCATTCTTTCAAGGCGAGGAGATCGACGTCCAGTTCACTTCGCAGGAGGGCAAGGATATTCTGTGAAATATGCGACAGGGCATGGTCTGCCCGGAATAGAACCGTGCAGCTCACGCTTAAGGGTGGTGAGAGAGGGCGTGGGCGAGACAGACCTGGATGATGCAGGGCTGTCACAGCATCCACGATTGCACATCCTCCTCCGAGGCGGACGAGTTCGGCTGCCATGAAATGAGTTCGTACTCGCACATGGGCTTTGATGGGAATTCCAGCCTCTTCCAGCACCATATCCAGCATGCGGGCCGTGGGATCGTTTTCGGTTAACCCGATATAGCGTTCAGGATCGATCCCGGTAACGCTGACTGGCCCTTCTCCCGCTTCTCCGTCGATCATCATCAGCGGAATGTCTGCAATATGGAGTGCTGTCAGTCCATCGTATGTGTAATCGCCGAAAACAATTCCCAGATCGAGGTCATGATTCATGATGCGAGATACGATTTCAGTCCCGTGCATCGCATCGATCGTCAGTTCCATTCCCGGATGATCGGCACGGTATCGCTGCACCACACGAGGCACCAGGCTTAACCCCAGGCTTGGTACGCATCCGATACTGATTGAATGTCCATCCCGCGCGTAGCGTAAATTGTCGGTCAGGCGCTTGAGATCGGATAGTTTCTCGAAGATCGCGTTGACATGCGGGAGCATGATACGGGCCTCACGTGTCGGCACCAGCCGGCCGCCCGTCCGTTCAAACAGCGCAAAACCCAACGATTGTTCGGCGTAGCGCAGAACCTTGCTTGCTGCTGGCTGCGAGACGTGAAGTAACTCGGCAGCACGTCGGAGCGAACCCGTCGTCATGATCGCATAAAAAACTTCGATCTGGCGCAGGCGCATTGGGGGTCCTTACTTTGAAAGAGAGGTTTCTGAACTGTTCACAGGAGGGGAGGCAAGAGGGGTAACATCTACGCGCGAATGAAACGTCTTTTATCACCCTTTTGCAAAAGCCGATGCCAAAGACATGGCATGGGTTATGCTGACTTCAGAATGGAAATTCAATCTGAAACAAGAACGAACCACGCTTGTATGGAAAATAGGCTGCTTGCGGAAATTTCTTAACCTGGAGTTATGCTTTGCAAGCTTTTTGAGAATTTCATTCTGGCCGAGTTTCCGTAATGATTGATAAGACTTCAAAATGAATATGGTAGTTTCCTGAATGGTTTTGATTGGCAGTTCGGCTTGAGAATACCATCGCGGCATAGCAAAATTTATATGCAAAACCATTTACACCCTGATGCTTGCCTGTCGAAGAAAGTCGATGCCAGCGTTCTGAAGTTAGGCGGTCCAACCTAATCTGGCACCTGTATGTAGATCACTCTTTTCCCTTTCGTAGCTGGAAGTTTTTCTCAATGCTCCTTCTCTCGCGCCGCCATGCCCTGACAAGAGGAGCATCTCTTGTAGGGCTTTCCAGCCTCTCCGGATGCGCGTCCGGAACTCTTATCAACCCCGACCTGGATGCGGACGTACGTTCCATACCTGTCATCCGGGCACGAACTGACAGAGTTGACCGGATTACAGTCTGTCTACGTCCTTTCCGGGCTGCTGGACCGCGCTTGGAGGTGGAGCAGGTGGGCCGAAAGACAGTCGTGCATAATTATGGGCATGGCGGTAGCGGCTGGTCGCTCTCATGGGGCAGCGCAAAGCTGGCGGTAGAGCGGGCGTTACCAGTCAGTTCCCGGAATATCGGGGTCATTGGATGCGGTGCGATTGGCCTCACGACGGCAATTGTTGCTCAGCAGGCTGGCGCTCAGGTCACGATCTATGCTGAGGCTCTTCCACCATTCGTCCGTTCTGCACGGGCCTCCGGAAGCTGGACACCGTCTTCTCGTATTGCCCAGAAAGACGCTGTGACGCCGGAGTTTGCCGCGCGATGGGAAAGCATGGCCCGGCATTCCTTCTCCTGTTATCAAGGCCTTCAGGGGCTGCCAGGAAATCCGGTAGAATGGGATACTTTTTATGGTATGCGTTCCCGGGAGCCCTCGGTGCCTCATGCAGATCCCATTGGTTTTGCCAAACTTGATGAGCGTATTCAGGACATCGAACCTCAGGGAAACCTGATCAGGATAGACGACACTCGATTTCCATATTCGGAAGTTCACAAGAAACCGAACCTGATTTTCAACGTCACAAGCTATTCGGATTATCTTTTGCGGCAGTTTTTGGAGCGTGGCGGCAAGATAAAAATCTTGACCCTTCATCATCCTTCAGAACTGACAACTCTCCCAGAACCTGTTTTTATTAATTGTACCGGGTATGGCGCCAGAGCCCTATGGCATGATGACAGCATTGTTCCCATACGGGGGCAGATCGCATGGCTAATTCCTCAGCCCGAGGCGCTGTGCAGCATGAGTTTTGAGAACGTATATGTCGTTTCACGAAGAGATGGCATCGTTGTCCAGTGGATGGGCCATGATATGGGGTTTGGATATAACAACACAGACGAAATGCCTGATCTAGTAGAAGCTAACCACAGTGTTTCGATAATAAACAAACTATACAGGCGGATCGGGTATAAGATTTAGAACGATTTTTAATCGGGAATAATTATTCAGATAAATCGTGTGGGATATCAATTGTTTGAGGCGCTTAGAGGTGTGAACAGCATGGCTTTGGCTTTCCTCGACCATAAATGCAGGCCGCACCATCATGGCGGAGTTGCCTCCTAGGTACTCTGCGAATAAGGCGGTCATTTAGGGCACCTATCTCATAATTGTCTTTGATAGTTCGGTTGTCCTGAGGGGTTTAGCCAAATTTAGTAACCACTCAGATTTTCAGATGTCAGTCTGGCTTGTGCCCAGAGTTCTTACGGCCCGACATTTTGTGATTTCCTTCTAATTGCCGCAGGAACTGGGGTACTTTTGGCAGCAGAAACGGATGTTCGAGGTCGGGCTTGGAAGTTTCGCGATCGCCTCGTTTGCGATTAAAGTTTTTTCGCTGTGGCTCTTGGGGTGGCGAGCAATTCAGAGAGCAGGTGTTGCTGTTTACCCTACGACCGCTGAAACGCAGGAACTTGATGACCACATGATCGGCTTTCCGATGCATCGTGTATCTCTGCCGACGGATGCGCTTACGCCTGTAAGGTGGCAAGTAGGCGATTGATATTTCGTGAGAAAGTCCACTTTCTGAAGTGACAGAGTATCCTTATCCGTGGACTACTGAGCGTCACGAAAATCAGTGCGACCTGAAAGAGAGAACGTCTCTCCTTTGGGTCCATCAGTGGAGAATAGTTCTTGAAGGCCAACCTTTCCCTCGTAGCCGTTTTCGCGGCTGGTTTTTTCGCGATGGCTGCCGGTGGTCCGGCTCTCGCCAAAGATAGTGTAGATAAGGGCTCCATCAGTTCAGGCAATGTCCGGGTTGTTGCCCGCTTCCCTCATGTTCAGCCATCCGGCATTGCGTTTTTTCCCGATAACCGGATGGTCGTAAGCTTTCCGCGGAGTGCTCATGAACACACAGGGGCGCGGCTTGGGGTGTATGCCCAGGGAAAGATTATTCCGTTTCCTGATGCGGCATCGCAGGAGCAGTTTGTCTCGCCGCTTGGCATGATTGTTGATGCACAAGGCAAGCTCTGGGTTCTGGACGAAGGTATGGTCGAAGGGCAGGGCACCGTTGCCGGTGCTCAGAAGCTCTTTGAAGTCGATCCTGTGACAAATCAGATCGTCAAGGTGTACCCGGTTACGGCGCCTGCGCTCTTGCCGGACAGCCACCTGAATGACGTCCGGATTGACTTGACACACGGTACTGCTGGTACGGCCTTTATCACCGACACCTCAACAGGAGTTCATCCAGGTCTTGTTGTCATTGATCTTGCGACCGGAAAGCAGCGGCGTATTCTCGCTGATGCCAAGGTCGTCTCAGCCGAACCTGGCTTCGTCGGCATGATTGATGGTGTGGTAGGGCGCTATGATCCGGATCATGCAGTCATTCCGCAGGGCGGAGTAGATGGAATTGATCTAAGCGCTGACCAGAAAACGCTTTACTGGCAGTCTCTGAGCAGCCGAAAGCTATACTCTGCCCCTACCGCACTCCTATCGGATACAAAGACGACAGAGGCGCAGATTGAAGCCGCTGTGACATATGAAGGAGAGACCACAATGGGAGACGGGATGGCAACCGGCCCGGATGGCTCTTTGTACATCTCGGATGTAGAGCGTCACGGCATTCTTCGGCGCACGGTCGATGGTCAAGTTATGATGGTTGCGCGTGATGCCCGCCTTATAGAGCCGGACGGCCTCGCATATCATGACGGTTCAGTGTATAGTGTAATTGGACAATGGGCACGACTTCCTGTGTTTCATGATGGTAAAAGTCTTGAAGAGATGCCATTTATTATCGTTAGAATTCCACTGAATAAATAATTATATTCGGGATCAATTCTTTTTATTATTTTATTGATCCCGGCTTTAATTTTAATTTCTATAATTCTACTTAATAAATTAATTATATTTTATTATAACAATAACCTCATGCTTGTTATAAATCATTTATATCGTGTTATATTCAATGCGTGCTGTAAAAATTCATAATATCGCAGAAAATAGGTTTGAATTTCTGTAATTACTCTTCTAAGAAGCCTACCGAAATTACAGGTGGATAGATCAGCTCTGTACATTTGCGTTTTCTTCGGGCGCACTTGAGTAATTTTCAGCACGGCCCTCTCTTTTTTCAATCGAATCCCAGAGTCTTATGGACACCAAAACCCTCTTCTCCGGAATGGCCTTGGCCTTCGGAGCGTATGCTGCGTTTGCCGTTAGTGATGCCTTTTCCAAACTGCTGGACGGAAGTCTGAACCCGTTTGAGGTTGCGTTTTTTGGAGGTGTTTTCGGTTTTCTTATTCTTCCTTTCATTCGTAAACCCCAGGAATCCTATCTAGACATCGTACGGCCTCAGCTTCGTGGAATGTGGCTGCTGAGGGCTTTCTGTGTCTTCGTGGCGACAGCTGCCAGCGTTAAAGCTTTTATGCTTCTTTCGATGCCAGAAGCTCTGTCGATCACGTTTCTGATGCCGCTTTTTGTAACCATTCTATCGGTTCTTCTTCTTAAAGAAAAAGTAACATTCTGGGCATGGTTGGCTGTTGCGCTTGGTTTTGCGGGGGTTCTCATAGTTCTGAGGCCCGGAATGCGTCCGCTTAATTTAGGGCATCTCTGTGCGCTTTTAGCCGCTTGTGCGAATGCAGGAAGTGTCATTGCCTATCGCATCGCCAGTAAGGAAACAGTGAGGCTGTCGCTGTTTGGGTCCAGTCTCATGGGGCCGCTGGTTGGAAACGGCATCCTGATGATTGCCCATGCCACTTGGCCTTCCCATGTCGAGACTTGGATTTACCTATTTGGGTATGGCTTTCTGACTGCATTGGGGCAGTTGTGCATGATGCTTGCAACCGCTCGGGCACCCGCGAACCGCGTTGCGTTGCCGCAGTATAGTCAGATGGCGTGGGGAGTTGCGCTGAGCTATCTCGTCTTTCGTCAACCCCTCGACCGCTGGACTTTCGTTGGTATCGCCGTCCTGACAGCTTCCGGCATGTTGAACTGGATCCGTCAGCGGATACGTTACGAGAAAATGGCAATGAAAGAGCGCCTTGAACGCCGTAAGGCTCGAAAAATTGCCAAGGACTCTCTGAAAGCAACCAGGAAAACCGCTCTCCCTACTATGTAATGAGGCAGGGCAGAGTGGAAGATTGAGCTAGTTCCGAAAGGAACTGGGATTTCCCGCTATTTTCCTGTCGAAGGCAAGGGAAGGCATCCACTAAAAGGATGCCTTCCCCTATGTGAAATGAGAACCTACAAGTTTTAGGTCAGCTTTATGTCCAACTAAGGTGACCAGATTGCCAGTCTCGGCCTCCAGGGGCCTATTTTCCTCGCGCGAAATTGCGGTAAACTGAAACGTTCATGAAAGAGCAAGCGATATAGCTTACGCTTAGCAATTGCTTTTAGGGATATCTCCCAGAGACAGAATATTCGGCTTGTTCAGAAACGTTTTTTCGCAGCACATTATCACTAAATAAGTGACCACAGTGCCGCGTTCCCCGTTTTCAATGTTGAGCCCAAGGGGCTGGCTAAAGTTGCGCTCACGACTGCCGGCAAGCCAGAAGATGTCTCCAGAGACCGTTGATCCGGGCAGGCAAGGCGCTCCAGTGGGCTGCTACATTACCCATGAATACCTCGTCGTGTGCGACAGTGAGGTATAAGTTATGGCGCATCATTTACTGCTAGTTCTTGCTTTGGCGCTCGAACAGATGGCGACTGTCATACAATGAAGAAGCCTAAGATTTGCCCATCTCTTCCGTGGGAAAGCGCGAAAAAAATATTTCCCAAGAATGACGAGACTTAGATGTTTTTCTTGGGGAAAGCATTTTCTCTGTAAATTAAGAGATGAAAATACCAAGGAAATGGATGTTAATTCCCATAGAGTAGTCAGTGCTAAGCTCAGAATAGAGGAAGCGTCAGAAGGGAAAAATGCTCCCTTCTGACGCTTCCACTCCACCTAACAAACGTTATGGCGTGCTGTTACCCGTCGTGGTTTTGACCATGACATGGGAAACTGCTGTTTCAAGATGATCTGTTCTGGTCTTGGCGACCAGTTCTGCTGTGACATGATGATCACCGCTGCCAAACGTCGCGGTTACGTAGTTGACCAGTCGAGCGATTTCTTCGTCGCTCAGGCGCTGAACGTCAGAATTGTAACCAAATCCTGGCATGCTGGCATGGCCGCCTGCAGGCGTTTTCCTGTCCACACCGTAGACGATGGCCATAATGAGGTTGTCAACACGCTCGGAACCGACGACTGAATTAGCATACAGTGACGGGGCATACTGATCTGCCGTGCCTGCACCATCCTGCCCGTGGCAGGCGGCACAATTGCCGGTGTAGATTTCTGCGCCAGACTTTTCGTGCAGATTGTCAATGCGGGTGAGTTCGCCAGAGCGAAGGTCCGGATTGTAAGCCGCTTTGCCCAGACTGTCGCGGGCCTGATGATCCTTGTCATCATCATGAGGCTGGATCTGCTTGATGAAGGCCGCAAGCGCGTGCAGATCCTCATCCGTCAGATGGCTGGTGCTATGCTCGACGGCTTCAGCCATGGGGCCTGCAGCCTGGCTGCGGTTCTTGGCACGGCCGGTCTTGAGATAGGCTACGAGGTCATCCTCGCTCCAGTCTCCGATCCCTCCTGTCGCACTTGGCGTGATGTTTGGTGCATACCAGCCGGCAAGCGGTGCACCGCCCAGATACTGGCTCTGCTTTTCGATCAGCATCCTGTTACGCGGTGTGTGACAGGTTCCGCAGTGTTCAAGAGCGGTTGCGAGATAGTGTCCGCGACGTAGCTTGTCATACTGGGAGGAATCCCCGGTCTCCTGCTTCTCTCTGCCCGCAAGCAGATTCCAGGCCATCATCGACATGCGGATGTTGCCAGGAAAGCTGAGATGCGTCTCGGTGGGCTTCTCTGCAACAGGGCGAATGCCATGCATGAACCACGTATAGAGCGCATGCACGTCCTGGTCCGTCATGCCCGCATAGGAGACGTACGGCATGACCGGGTAAAGGTAAGCACCATCCTTGCGGACACCGTGACGCAGCGCCTTTTCGAAGTCAGCCTCCGTATAGGCGCCGATCCCGTGTTCCGCATCAGGTGTGATGTTGGTAGAAATAACGTCACCCTGCGGGGTCGCAATTTTCAGGCCCCCGGCAAACGGCTTGCCGCCTGGGCGGGTGTGACAGGCAATACAGTCTGCTGCAGTCGCCAGATACGCACCACGGGACATAACGTCCTGTCCCACGTCAGTTGCACGGGCAGTAGAATATCCCATTCCACCCAGAACGGCGCCACTGATCAGAAAAGACGCAAAAACTTTCTTGAAATCAGGCATGAAGCAGTTCTTTTTTCAGCGTATCAGCAACACGGAGCGCAAGGGCTGCGACGGTGAGGGTGATGTTCCCGGTTCCAACCGTGGAAAACACGGACGAACTTGCGATGAACAGGTTGTCATGGTCATGCGTTCGGCAATGGCCATCCACCACGGAGTTCTTTGGGTCCGTTCCCATAATGGTGCTGCCGGAGGGGTGATCCTGCGGGAAGTAGCCCGGTGTCCATTCCTCATCGGTCCCATGCATCAGGCCGATAAGCTGCTTGAAGACGCCTCGCGTGTGCTCACAACTGCGAACTGTGTATTCCGGAAGCTTGTAATAGACTTCCGGATGCGGGATCCCCAGCGCGTCCTTGTTCGTCTTGCTCAATGTCAGACGGTTGTCCGGATCGGGCAGGGCCTCATTGTGGCTGAAGAGACGGACGGTGTGCGACGCCAGATAGCGGATCTGCTCTTCCAGATCCTTGCCGACATATCCCTTTGAAATTGCAAGCTGTGTTGCGAAATCCACCTGGTTGTCATCCACCATGTGGACGAGATATGCGCCATGCTCACCGCGCCAGTCGCCATCGCGGAAATTGTCGATGACATTGGTTTCCAGAGGTCCGCGGCCCGGCCAGAGAGATTTGTCGCCGCTGATGAACGTCACCTGAACGCCGGTATGATCCATCATGTTGCGGCCGACCTGATCGGAGCTGTTGGCAACCCCGGTCGGGCTTTTCTCATCGGCGGAGACCAGAAGCAGCTTGGCTGTTTCGATGCAGTGTGCCGCAATGACGAAATACTTGCCGGTCACGCGGTGCGATCCCTTGTCCGGATCGTAATAGTGAACAGCCGTGACCTTCTTGTTCGCTTCGTCGCGCTCAATCTTGTACACGACGGCATTGGTTACGAACTTCGCGCCGGCGGCTTCCGCGTGGTAGACGGAATAGCTGCCATTATACATGGCACCGATTGGGCAGATCGGCATGCAGTTGTTATGCCCTTCACAGGTCGGGCGCCCATCATACGGGCGCGTATTGCGGGCCTGAGGTTCATGGACAACGCGCCATGGTGTCTGTTCTGCAATGAGCTGGCGGAACTGCTGCGCGGCATACGAGAGCGGTAGTGCGTCCATCGGGTAAGGTTGCGCACGCGGAGAGCCCAGATCTTCGACCTTCGGATCAGGACCACACACGCCCATCATGACCTCGGCCTGATAGTAGAATGGCTCTAGATCCTCGTACTTGACGGCCCAGTCACGACCTTGATCGTAGCGGGTCTTGAGCTCGAAGTCAGACGGCAGGTAACGCCATGCACAACCGGCCCAGTGCCACGTCGTGCCGCCCATCATTCGCAGATAAACCTGCTGATAAGCTTCGGCGTTCGGCCCGGTCGTGTGCAGGTATTTGTTGGGCGTTATCTGGTTGGGCGGGTGCGGGGCCCACGGGGTGGATGGAAAAGGCCCCTGATAGGACGGCTTGTTTTCCAGATTGCGGAAATTCTCGACGAAATGCTGACGATCCACACGGGGGCCAGCTTCGAGTACGACAACAGAAATTCCGGCGCGCACCAACTCATTGGCAATAGAGCTGCCCGCGACACCGGAGCCGACGATGACGACATCGGCGGAGAGGTTCTGGTCAGAAGACATGAATGAGGCTTTTCCGGTTTTTCAGGTGGGTTCTACGACGAAGGGGGATGCGGAAAGCGCAGGCTGTCCCGTCGGACGCTCCACTTCTGGGGGCTGGGTGGTCCAGTAAAACGGACCGCCCGCCGCATAGGTTTTGGGATAGATGGCATCTTTGGTGACATCAAACATCAGGGCCGTGCGATAGACAACGACCTTTCCGTCAGCAACGCCACGATACCAGCCGATCATGATGTCATGAATGACATCCTTGAAACCTGGATCAGCCTGTTCTGCAGCCTTTGCAAGCTCCGCAGAAGTGCCCGGGTTATTGCTTTTCATGATGTTGTATAGCTTGGAAAGCTGGGCTTTGCGTTCTGGAACGGAATGGATGATGCCATTGTAGAGCGCCGCGCCAACCTGTGGATCGAGATGCTGACGATCCGTCATGCGGCACGATATATCCATGAATTGTGCAATATTCGGATCAGTCGTAACGCCTGCCGCCTCAGAGCTCCCGCCACCAATTCCGTAAGCGAGTATGGCTCCAAATCCGGAAAGCAGAACGTCCCGACGCATCAGTCTCAAGGACTGGCTCGTTCTGATCGCATTGGGCGAGGCATTGAGATGGCCAGGAAACGAGCCATTTCCATTTCGTGTCACAAAAACCTACTCCACAAAAACCATTATCCAATCGTCTGAAAGGGCCGAGAAATATCTTGCGCTGAAACTACGCAAAACAGATTGATGCAGGGTCAGGGCATGCCAATAGAATCTATCGCATCGGAGACAGCAGAAACGCTTTCATTCAGCAAGGATGAAGATTCCATCAGAATTGATGCGAGTAGAGAAGGTATGCCCTGATAGTCTGACAACAATATATATTCCTGTGCCCTTTCGGAAACGAACATCCACCTATCGGAAATTGAAATTTATAAAAACCCCTAAGATCTTATCGTCAAATATCGTATATGATTAGGTCCTTATATTTATATACAGATATAAGTCTCACTTATTAATTTGATTTTGGGGCCTGCTGTTTTTCGCCACGAACATTTTGAGAAGGAGGTCCGTTTCGTAGCCTAGCCTGCGAAATCAAGTGCTGGATGCTGATTGGGGCTTACTTGAAGGGAGAAACGTTCTGCTGTGGAGCCATGCTGCGAGAGACATGCTCCGCATCGAAATTAGCCATTCATGCCGTGAACCGGTCGGCATTCCAGACCCAGTACCTGCGCAGGATAAAGTCTGGAGAGTGTTCGTTCCATGTCTTGCAAAACAGTAGCGCTGACAGTGATTCCTTTTTCAAGTCAGGTGGGGCTCACCGTAGAAGGACGGACCATTTCAGGCTCGAACCACTGACCGAGTTGCATGCCAAGGCCATGAGCATGGTCGGTTAGGGCATTTAGTCCGTTCGGGGAAATATTGGGGGTGACATTCCAGCTTCCGAGACTGCGCGAGTTGCCAAGCTGCCCAACCGGGCATCATGCAGCACAAAATTCTCGACGCCCAGCTTCTCTGCTGCGTTAATTCGTCACAGAAGATGTGCCTTCTCGCGAGTTCAGAATGGCAGGACACGTTGTCGGGCATGATGCTGGAATGCACGGGCATATAAGCGGCATGAAAATAAGCTTCTTTAACTCTCAACAAGAACTGTCTGCGTCGCTGCGTGGCCCGGATTGTGCCATTGAGAGTAGCATTTACAAGCTGTGTCCCTGCGGGGCCGTTTGTCGCTGTTTGCTCGCCAGAATGGTCGATTTCAGCGCTAAAACTCCTGTCACTTGTAATCTGGATTCATGCCTTATAGAGAATTCCCGAGCGGTTTTCTCGCATTGTGCTCTGTGATGGGACGCTATAAAGCGAACCATGTTATTAGAAAGTCTAATCAATGGCGCATGAGAATTTCAATGATCTTGCAGCCTTTGCGGCTGTTGCACAGGAACGGAGCTTTACACGAGCGGCAGCAAAAATGGGGGTTTCTCAATCAGCTCTCAGTCAGACCATTCGTGCTCTTGAAGAGCGGCTTGGCTTGCGCTTGCTGACACGAACAACCCGGAGTGTTGCTCCGACCGAGGCTGGTGAGCGTCTTTTTCAGACACTGGCGCCGAGATTGAGCGAAATAGAAGCCCAACTGGCAGCTCTGACTGCCTTGCGTGATAAGCCGGCCGGTACAGTGCGGATCACAGCCGGGGAGCATCCAGCACTTTCTATTCTTCAACCAGCCTTGAAACGTTTCCTCTCTGATCATCCAGATATCAATGTTGAATTGATTGTAGACTATGGCCTGACCGATATCGTTGCCCAAGGATATGATGCTGGTGTCCGGATGGGAGAGCAGGTCGCCAAAGATATGATTGCGGTTCGGATCGGACCTGATATGCGCATGGCGGTTGTTGCATCGCCGGGATATTTCAAGCGGCATCCTTTGCCGCAAACGCCTCAGGATTTGATGGACCATAATTGCATTAATGTTCGCTTGCCGACTTATGGAGGCATTTTTCCGTGGGATCTGGAAAAAGATGGGCAGGAAATACATGTTCGCGTTGAAGGGCAGCTTGTTTTCAACAATCTAGCTCTGCGCATCAAATCTGCGCTTGATGGGTTAGGGATTGCCTATCTCCCTGAAGATGCAGTGCAGGCGTATATCAAGTCCGGTCGATTGGTAAGGGTTCTAGAAGACTGGTGTCCAACCTTCCCAGGCTACCACTTGTACTATCCAAGTCGAAAGCATTCGTCCGTATTGCCTCTTGTCGTCGATAAATTACGCTACAAAGTGTAGGTAATTTACAGAAGAAAATTCACGTAGTTGGTGGGAGTATTCTGAGGTTGGACTTTGTAGATGCTTGTGATTTTTGAAAAATAGCGAGACCCAGCCTAATTTTGTAGGCTGGGTGAATTGTTTCTTGGGTAATTTATGAGCATTTCATTCTGAAAGATTTCGCCACAGGTCAATATGCCCTTCACGTGCATATTGATCGATCAACTGCAGTTCCTCGTCACTAAATGACGGGTTCTGAAGAGCGTCAAGTGAATCGTCGAGCTGTTGGATGTTTCGTGCGCCAATGAGCGCGGAGGTGACGCGGGGATCTCGCAGGATCCAGGCGATAGCCATCTGCGCAAGGGATTGACCGCGCCGTCGTGCAATATCATTCAGGGCGCGCACGTGGGCGATGTTCTCATCCGAAAGCATTGCCCGTTTAAAAGAATTTTCTGCTGCCGCCCGCGAATTTTCTGGCGTCCCGTTGAGGTACTTGTTCGTCAGAAGACCTTGGGCGAGTGGAGAGAAAGCGATACAGCCGACGCCGAGGGTTTCAAGCGTATCGAGCAGTTCTACCTCGACCCAGCGATTGAGCATTGAATAAGAAGGTTGATGGATGAGCAGTGGTACACCTTCAGACTTCAGAATGGCAGCAGCCTGCTTTGTCCGTTCAGGACCATAGGACGAAATACCGACATAGAGTGCTTTTCCTTGTCGATGCATCTGCACCAGGGCGCCCATCGTCTCTTCGAGCGGCACATCTGGCGTTGGGCGATGGGAGTAGAAAATATCGACGTACTCAAGCCCCATCCTTTGAAGGCTTTGGTCAAGAGAGGCGAGTAGATATTTGCGTGAGCCGCCGTTGCCATAGGGGCCGGGCCACATATCCCATCCAGCTTTCGAAGAAATAATCATTTCATCGCGGTGAGCTGCAAAATCCTTTTTCAGAATCGTGCCAAAATTTTCTTCTGCGGACCCGTAAGGAGGGCCGTAGTTGTTGGCTAGATCGAAATGTGTGACGCCGCGATCAAACGCGCGCCTGATGACGGCCCGACCTGTTTCAAACACATCAACGCCGCCGAAATTGTGCCACAGACCAAGGGAAATAGGTGGCAGATCAAGGCCGGAGTGACCACAACGGCGGAAGGTCGCTGTTTCATAACGGGATGAATCGGGGGTCCAGGTCATGGAAAAGTCCTTGTTGTGCGTGCTTCGTAAAGCAACATGTAGGTTTCAACTGAGCTGGGAGAGCGGGGCATAATTTAGGGATGGCAAGACATGCCGAGTGAACAGGTCACGTTCACTCTGATGAGGATATCCAGACTGGATGAAAGCTTTCATTTCGTAGTCCTGATAGACACGTAATTTGGTCGGTATCTGATCGGGAGTGACAACATTTTGCGCCCATTCAAGCGGATCGGGCTCCATCAGAAAAACGTCTGTCGCAGCGTCGGAGCCATTCTGCTGACAAATGCACTCATGCCTAATCCAAGACTATATCCAGAAGGCAGGAGGAGGTGGTCAAACCCTTATCTCTCAGCACTAAGCACGATATTGCACGTGTGGTCCCCGGATGACTGAAGGGTGACATCTGGAAAGCCAAGAAATTCGTAGTCATTCTCACAGAGGACTGAAGGCCAGCTTACTTCGCAGTAAGGTGGCAGATCTGCAGCAGCCAGCATCGAACGAGATCCCAAATAACTACACATGAAAGCGATATAAATTTAACACTTAAGTATATTGGTGTATACCAAATTTTACGATCACAATGACAGAAAGTGTTGGATAACGCGTTTCATTTTTTTTGTACCGTTTTGATGGACCAGAAATATATTCGTAATCTGGCTGTCATGTGTGAAATGCGTACTGTTGCACTTGTCGATCCATAGGCAGGTTCTGTTGCAAGGTTAGAGAAAGCTTGCGGGTAAGATGCCTCCAAGAGCCAGCAATGCCAATGTTTATTCCATGCTCGCGACGTTGAAGCGGGAGACAGCCACCGTAGCGTCATCAAACTATATGCACCCTGACGGTCTATTACCTTTGCTTAAAGATGACTGCCGCATTCTCTGCGAAAAATGCTTCCGTGCAGCGATCGCTGATGCTCATAAATTTCATTTTTAATTCAGAATGAAAATATTGATTCATGCTGTCTGTTTTGCTTTTCAAGCTGGCGTTTGCATCCATGGGATTTGTCATTTCGGTGCGATCCTTAGGTGCCCTCGCGACAAAGGTCTACGGTCCTTCTTGTGGAACGCGATCCTGACCTAATCGACATTCCCGATTTCGTAGTTGATATGGGACCTGGATCAGGGGAAGCAGGTGGAGAAATTCTATTCTCCGGGCCCCGTACAAAATTACAAAAGCCTCAAACGCCCACTGGGGAATACTTTTGAGCAGAACGTAGTCTACATCCTGTCGCACGCCTCACGGTGATCCTATCCAGGTCCCTAATGCTCATCTCAATAACCTTCAGGGCATTGACGTCGATATTCCCCGTAAGGTTCTCACTGCCCTGACGGGGTTGTCGGCTCCGGCAGAAGCTCTCTTATCAAGAAAACTCTAGAGGTCATGCCTTCCGCGACGGCTATCAACCAGAGCCTCTTACGTGGCAACATGACATCTACGGTCGCGACTTACAGGGGCGTCACGCAGCACATCCGAGATCTGTTTGCGCGATCTAATGGTGTATCCTGTAGCTGATTTACCAATGCGTCAAAGGGAGTTTGTCCCGTCTGCAAGGGGCGCGGTGTCATTGTGACGGAACTCGCTTTTCTTGAAAGTACGGCGATGACCTGTGAATCTTGTAATGATACAGTATTTAATTAAATAACACTTGGATATTAATTCGATAATCGGAATATTTCCGAGCTTATGACGAGGCCGGTGGATCAGGTTGCATCGTTTTTCACGGAACCGGATGACGGAAAGATACTTGAGTGTCTACGGCACGTTGGTCTGGGATATCTCACAATCGGACGCTCCACTTCAATCCTTTCAGGGGGGGGGGGGGGCGAAAGACAGCGCGTGAAGCTCGCGTCCCTGCTTGATGAGGATGTCGATATACTTAATTTCGGTGAACCGACAACGGGTTTGCACGGCATGGACGTGACCCGGTTACTGACTGTGATCACGGACTTGTAGAACGCGGGGTAATAGTCCTGATGGTCGAGCATAATCTGGATGCAATGCTCGCAGCAGACTGGATCATCGACCTTGGACCGGATGCTGGATCAAGGGGAGGGAAGGTCATGTATGCTGCCCGGCATCCAGGAGTGTTGATGTTACGCATACTCTTACGGGAGAGGAACTTCGACGTTAAGTCAAAGTGGATGTCACCAAACGCCGCGCAGTCTGATTTTATGCGTGAAACGCGAGGGCTCTCGTTGTTGTGCGTGATGGGAATGGCAGGCGCAACAGGGGGGGGGGGCATCAGTAGGAGCAGTTCAAAATATCAGCAGGGTTTAAGGCTCAAAATGATCAAAGGCGGTCGTTAACCATGCTGATGGGAAGGGTAAGGTATAAAACCCTCAAACTCCATCGTGACGTCAAAAAAGTGCCGTTTCGGACTATATTTCAAGAATGAGTTAAATCAAGAATCGTCAAATGCGAGTCCGAATCCATAATATGATCCTGCTTGTAAGAGAAAAATCTTCTGTTTGATCCATCTATATTTCTCAGGTTCGAATTGAAAGCATCTCTAGGGATGAGAATGAGGAAACAGAAAAACATGTGATTATTTCCCAAGTTTTTTGATCTGCTTATTTCTTCAGATCGGTTCCGTCATCCATTCGTAAATAAAACATTAAAGTTCCCTGAGATATTCCCACGAAAAAAGCTTGAGCTCATGTTTCTCCGGTGTTTACATTTTTCTCTCACCGCTGCTGTCCCTCATAAAAATGACCGGCAATTGCAGTGAGACAGTTCACTTGGCCAGAGCGTGAACACTTTCACATTACGCTTGATGGCTGATGATTGAGGATGCACACGCAATGGCGACTTATAGAGTTAC
This sequence comes from Gluconobacter sp. P5B12, assembly GCF_018812035.1. NCBI lineage: Bacteria > Pseudomonadati > Pseudomonadota > Alphaproteobacteria > Acetobacterales > Acetobacteraceae > Gluconobacter > Gluconobacter sp. P5B12. The sequence continues at coordinate 122,338 of NZ_JACRVV010000010.1, forward strand.
TTCTGGGCAAGTGGTCTCAAATGCTCTCGTTTATGGGGATGTAGAAATTGTCTCATCCGGCGGAGCCACACAGGATCAAAGCAACAGTGGGCAACGTTACGTTGGCTTCGGTGGCATTGTCCGCAACGGTGTCGTTGGCAGCGCAGGACAGGATTATATCTCTAGTGGTGGCTCTTCTTATCAGGGTGTGATTCAAAGCGGGGGTATCAGGCACGTCTACGTTGGCGGCACAGCCGATAACCCGTTTATCGCCGGTGGTGGAACTGTTGACGCTCAGAGTGGTTCGACAGTACTGGCAGCCTATGCTTTCAGCAGTGGTGTGCTGAGCGCAACTTCTGGTGCTGTCATTAGCGGGGCGGAGATCACCACTGGTGCGTCCATTATTGCGGATGCCGCAACTGTTCTGAAGGGCACTATTACAAACGCAGCCACTATTTCAGGCGGCGTACTTTCCGGATCTGGCACAACGGAAATTACGTCTTCCGGTGCAGTTCTTGCTAACCAGACAATCGGCAGTGGTGCATCTGCAACTCTTCTCGCCAATGCAGGGGCAGGAAGGAATCTGGTCATCAGCGGTGGAACGCTGGATTTATACACAAACAATACGTCAAACACGACTATCGTTGGTACTGGTGGTAACTTTATTCTGGAGTCTGGCGTAACATTTACTGCCACTAGCGGAAATTACGCCACTAGCGGAAACACAATTACCGTTAATTCGGGCGCTGTTCTGTCCGCCTCGCGTATTCCTTCCGGTGGTACGATAAACGTTCAGGGCGGTGTTGTATCCAGCACGGTCGTCGATGGTGGAACGCTGAATGTTTACACAGCGACCGGTGGAACAAATAATACAACATTTACGTCAAATGGTGGCGTTGTTAATCTGGAATCCGGTTTCAAAGATAACAGAACCTGGACTGTTTCCAATAACGTTACCTTCAATGTTTTGAATGGCGCAGCGATCTCTACACCTACAATTAAGAGTGGAGGTACTGTATCTGTTGTTTCCGGGGGTACAATTGCAGGGCAGGCTGTTGTCTCTTCGGGTGGTACACTGGTCGTCAACGGCACTGTTGGCAGCAATAGCATCCTGCTTTCTGGTGATGGTGCGAACTTGGTTATCAGTGGCACCTCCATGCCGACGAATACCATTTCGGGCTGGTCGCCCACAGACACGATTGAATTGGCGTCCATCCCGCAGGCCAGCGTCACCAGTGTCAGCACAACGGCCAGTGGCATCACGTTCTACACCACCGGTGGCACGTATTCGTTGAACGTGCCGAACGCCAGCACGTATGGCTATACCCTGTCGTCTGACAGCAATGGCGGTCTTGAAGGCAAGCTGGTTCCGGCCCGTATGCTGGTCAATGGGGCATCCATCCTGATTGATCGTACGATCAACAGCTACACCTACTATCATGTGGAACTGGAGAGCCATGAAGCGGTCTGGGCTGAAAACGCACTGACCGAGAGCTATCTGGATACAGGAAACCGTAGCCAGTTCGACAATCACACCGTAACTGCGATCTTTGGTGGGTCGAAGGCCGGTGGTTCGAAAACGCTGCCGCTCGAGACGTCCCGTGCCTTTGTCGAGCCGATTTATGCACGCATTGCAGAGCGCGCTGGCAATGGTGTTCTCCAGCCTGAACTGACCACTGATCCGGATCTGCATCTGGTCACCAACTTCGGTCAGATCATCCGGCCGCTCCGGCAGGCGAATGACCGTGTCATGTTCATGCTTCCAGCGAATGTCACGACAGTTCGTCTGGTATCGCGGGCCAGTCGCCCAAGTGACACGATTGGACCATTCGTAGACGATCGTCGTGATCTCGGCGTTCTTGTCGGGGATGTTTCCCTGTTTGCGTCTCGTCAGACAGTCAGTCTGACCGCTCATCTGTCCCTGTCCAACCTGTCAGGCTGGCATGGGCTGGAATCTTCCACATACCGCTGGACAGATGGCGATGCGACGTTGCCGCTGCAAAGCGGAAATAGCAGCAGGGAACCGGGTATTCTTTCCATTCAGGTCGTGTCCAGCGGACCCTATCTGATGGAGGATCGCTCTGCTCTGTCCGAACT
>NZ_JACRVV010000011.1:0-83474 GCF_018812035.1 Gluconobacter sp. P5B12
CCCCAACCCCAGCCGCCGCCACCGGAATACTGGGTCTGGTTGTCGATATAGGCGAGGAACGAGTGACCTTCTGCCTGGTAGTCCTTCGTCGGGACGCCAAACCGGCGAATGACGTCCACTTCAGACTTCCCGACCATCGAATCGAGAACCTTGCGCTGCTGCAGGGTAGGAACCTCACAGGCGGAAAGAGCCAGAAGAGCGACGACGGAAAGCAGCTTTGCCTTTTTCATTTTCTTTGTCCCCGGCTGTGTGACCAGCACAGATATGTTTCTTCGTGAGACGTTCTAGCCCGTTTGGAGATAGAAACGGATTAAAAGTCCTGCAAGTTTCAAAACGGCTATGCCAACCACAAAATGTCACGGATTGCAGGCGCACCCGTCGCGAGCATGACGAGGCGATCAAACCCCAGCGCAATACCAGAACATGATGGCATATCTGGCAATGCCGTCAAAAAAGCTTCATCAAGCGGCCAGTCCTGATCGGGCGAAATATCGAGTCTTCGTTGCCGATCCGTAGCGAAACGTTCGCGCTGCTCCACAGGGTCCGTCAATTCTTCGAACGCGTTCGCCAGCTCGATCCCACCAATATACAGTTCAAACCGCAAGGCTACCCTCGCGTCCGACGGATCTTTGCGGGCAAGAGCCGCCTGCTCTGCGGGCCAGTGTGTCAGGAAAGTGGGCCTTTCACGACCAATCACCGGCTCAACACGCTCCAGAAGTAGGCGAAAAAAGAGATCTTCCCAGGTCTCACCATTTCTGAGCACTGCGCCCGCCTGTGTCGCGAGAGCTTCTGCATTCCCAGCTGTCACTAGAAGGTCTGCACCTACATATCGTGCAAAAGCATCCTGCATTGTCAGACGTTCAAACGGCACAGACAGGGGGATTAGTCTTCCATCCCGATAGACCTGCTCCGGCAACAGAGCCCTGACGTAAGCCTCCGTCTCATCCATCAGGCTGGCAAGATCAGCTTCAGGCGCATACCATTCCAGCATCGTGAATTCCGGAACATGCGTGGAGCTACTTTCTCCATTGCGCCACACCCGGGCGAGCTGGAAGATCGGTAGCCCCGTGGCCGCTACAATTCGTTTCATCGCAAATTCGGGGCTGGTATGCAGGAACCGTGCTTCACGGCCTCCATCAGGCTGTTCCAGCTCTGTCCGGAAGCAGCGAAGATGCACTTCTTCCCCGGGGACTGGAACCGCGTAAGGCGTTTCCACATCCAGATAACCACGATCATCGAAAAATTTTCGCGTAGCCTGCACCATCGCAGCCCGGCGCCTGAGCAACGGCAGGCGTTCAGCAATCCGGTCATGATCGGATGAGGAATGGGTCATAAGGGAAGAGTTCCTGTTGCAACACACAGCCAGCCAGCGTTAGAGCCACCACATGCACGATATGGTCAAGACCACGAACAAGCGGCATGTGCTGCGCACACCATCTGATCTCATTCAGGCAGGTCTAGCTCCGGAAGCCGACAGAGCGACCCTTGATGCTGTCAGCGGCCACTTTGCGACAGCCATCCCACCTGCATTCCAAGCACTGATTGAAACCTCAGACGACCCTATCGGAAAGCAGGTCATCCCTGACATCCGGGAACTGACCACGCAGCCCTATGAAACCGTTGATCCGATTGGGGATGATGCACTGTCCCCCGTCAAAGGGATCGTACATCGTTACGAAGATCGTGCGCTTCTGAAGCCCCTGTTGATCTGCCCGCTTTACTGCCGTTTCTGCTTCCGTCGGGAGCATGTTGGTCCCGATGGTGGCCTTCTGACAGATAAAGAGCTTGAAAATGCGCTGGACTGGGTTCGGGGTCATCCCGCCATCCGCGAAATCATCCTGACGGGTGGTGACCCTTTGATGCTGGCGCCGCGCCGACTGAAACATATCGTTCAGGCCCTCTCGGCAATTCCGCATATTGAGACCATCCGTATTCATTCCCGTGTTCCCGTAGCAGACCCGGCCCGCATTACACCGGACCTGCTGGATGCCATGGAAACAGATCGCGCCATGTGGGTCGTTGCGCATATCAATCACGCACGGGAAATGACAGAAGACGCCCGCAAGGCAGTTCGCGCCATTCTTTCGCGCGCCATTCCGGTTCTGTCCCAGTCTGTTCTTTTAAGGGGGGTGAACGATACGGAAGCCTCTCTGGAGGCGCTTTTACGCGCACTCGTAACGGCACGCATCAAGCCCTATTACCTGCATCACCTCGACGCCGCGCCGGGAACCAGTCATTTTCAGGTTCCCGTTGAAGAAGGGCGTGCTTTGCTGGGCCGCCTTCGTGGACGCGTCACGGGTCTGGCGTGGCCGACATATGTTCTCGACATTCCCCATGGCAAAGGGAAAGTCCCACTGGGGCCGGATTACCTCTTGCCTGGAGAGAAGGGCAAAGTCCGTACACCTCAAGGAGAAATTGTGGATTTTGAAGGTTAGGACCTATCGCTCAGGACGTCGAAATCCTGGCCTGATTCAGCCTTCAACTCTAACCACCTAAACTGTGGACAAGCTTGCTCAACACGATAGAGCATTGCCCAATGACGAACTTTGGAGCTGCTTACCCAACGAACTGGGACGCAGCCCCGAGCACCAGCTTTACCCTTCCGTCTTCGGAAACAGATGCGTCGCATGCGTGACGGCGCCACCCGCACGGATAGCCGCTGCCACCAAGGCTATCTCTGACAGCTGAGCGTCTGTTGCCCCTGCCTCACGCGCAGCCTTGGCATGAAGTTCAATACAATATGGGCACTGCGTGGTCAGCGCGACAGCAACCGCAGCGAGCTGCTTGGTCAGGGCACTGACAGTTCCGTCTTCAAATGCAGCGCGATCAAACTGCCAGAACGCGTCCATCCCCTTGCTGGCGTTCGCTTCGAGATGGGAAATACGGGAAAGATTTTTCATGTCGTACATGAGAGCAAGCCCCTGAGTTATCCGTCCCCGCCTGCACGACAGGGCCATTGCGAGCATGAACCCCTCTCACTTTTCCTCCAAGAGCGACATCCTTCACACTTTCCTGAGTTATTCAGCCCACTCAGGCCGCCTTGCGCCTTGCCGAAATCCCCTTCACGGCGCTAGAAGCCCACAAGACGTGATAAGAAACCCACTATTGCAGGGTCAGGACAACACATGAAGCAACAAGCCAACCTTATCCGCGCCGGTCAGGTCATCGAGCACGATGGCCGTCGCTGGACGGTTCTCAAGCAGCAGATCATCACCCCGGGTAAGGGTGGCGCGTTTATTCAGGTTGAAATGCGTGACCTGAAGACGGGCAACAAGACGAACGAGCGCTGGCGCACCGCAGACACCGTTGAGCGCCTGATCACGGAAGACAAGGACTTCACCTATTCCTACATGGACGGTGAGAACATTGTTCTGATGGACCCGGAAACGTTCGAACAGGTCATCCTGCCAACCGATATCCTGGGTGACCAGCTTCCGTTCCTGCAGGACAACATGGAACTGAGCGTCAAGCTTGTGGAAGGCGACGCCGTTGGCGTGACCCTGCCGCCGCATGTCACGCTCGAAATCACCGAAGCGGACCCGGTCGTGAAAGGCCAGACAGCCTCATCGTCCTACAAGCCAGCCATGCTCGCCAATGGCGTGAAGACCATGGTTCCTCCTTTCATTGAAGCTGGCGAGCGCATCGTTGTCCGTACGGATGATGCGTCCTACGTCGAGCGCGCCAAGGACTGATCATGCGTCTTTCCCCGCACATGGCCGTCATGCAGAACGCAGCGCAGAAGGCAGCACGCCGCCTGCTCCGCGATTTTGCAGAGGTCGAGCAGCTTCAGGTCAGCATCAAGGGTCCGGGAGACTTCGTGTCCCAGGCCGACCTGCGTGCAGAAACCATTATCCGCGAAGAACTCGCCCGCGCACGTCCAGGCTATGCCTTCCTCATGGAAGAATCAGGCCCCTCGGGCGGGGATAACTGGACGTGGCGCTGGATTGTCGACCCACTGGACGGCACGACGAACTTCCTGCACGGCATTCCGCACTGGGCCATTTCCATTGGCCTTCAGCGTCGCCTGCCAGATGGTACGGTCGAACTGGTCTCCGGGCTGGTCTACAATCCTGCTGCCAACGAAATGTTCTGGGCTGAAAAAGGCATCGGCGCATTCCTGAACGAGCGCCGCCTGCGCGTTTCCGCACGACGGAACATGCAGGAAGCCGTGTTCGCCACAGGTATCCCGTTCGCAAAGGTCCCCAGCAGCAAGCGTCTGCCCTTCGCGCGCGTTCTGGGTGCTCTCATGCCGCAGGTTGCAGGCATCCGTCGCTTCGGCGCCGCTGCCCTTGATCTCGCATGGGTCGCAGCTGGCCGTTACGAAGGTTACTGGGAATTCGGCATCAAGCCATGGGACTGCGCAGCAGGCCTGCTGATCGTTCGGGAAGCTGGTGGCCACGCCACTGATCCAGACGGACAGGAACTTCATGACCTCGACGACGACGTCAATGTTGTCGCCGGAAATGCCCAGCTTCATGGCACTCTGCGCGGTATCGTGCATGAGGCTTTGAACCGGGAGTAAGCAGAAGTCTCTCCTGCCCCATTGCGGGAGGATGGAACGCTCGGTTAGGATCGGCCCCCTATGTACAGGCCGATCCTAACCTCCCTCTCAGTGGCGGCCGTTCTGGCCTGCCTTCAGCCTTCTGGGGCGCATGCCCAGGTCACCAGCAATCTGGATGATCTTCCCAGTGGCAAACCGACTGCCGTTGCAAAACCTGCAGTCCCTTCCCAGACCACGCATCGAGCCGCAGCGACGCCTTCTCCGTCGCGGAGCACGGCTTCGCACAGCGCCTCGGCACCTACAGGTACAGGCAAAACGACGGTTCCTGCCGTTCCCGCTGCGCCGCCGCCACCTGTTGTGCTGCCGCCGCCTTTCGTCCCCATTCAGACGCATGCGCCCGCTCCACCGGTTGATATCAAGGCCGTTGCTGATGCGAAGAGCAGCACGACAGCTCTGCCAGAGGGTGGACTGCGCGTGATTTTCGCGCCGTCGAGTTCAGATCTCACCCATGAGAGCCTCAAGGCCCTTACGGCCTATGGCGCCTCACTCAAGGATCAGCCTGAAAAACGTATCATCCTGACAGCCTATGCCACTGTGCCAGGTGATGACATTTCAATGCCAAGGCGCATTTCCCTTGCACGGGCACTGGCTGTACGCTCCATTTTCATCAATGCTGGCGTTGCAACCACGCGCCTGTATCCCCGCGCCATGGGACGTCCGGACAAGGGCGATACCAATCCGGCTGACCGTCTCGATATCGTCACTGAGCAAAATCCGCCGCCCTCCGATTCCGCAACCCCGGCAAACGGCACGCCATAAGCCAGGAAAGACCCGCCGTGACCCGTCCCACCACCTTCCTTCTGCGTATGGGCGTCTTTCTCGCCGCCGTTGCGCTTCTCGCAGCGTCTATGGCCAAGACGCTCCTGAACGCTTTCAATGCCAACCCGAAGCTGGATGCCGTCATTCTGGGCGTTCTGATTTTGGGAATTATCTGGAACCTGCGCGTCGTCCAGCGGCTCATGCCGGAAGTTCGCTGGGTGGAAATGCTCCGTCAGCCCCGCGCTGGGCTTGCAGCTCCAAATCCGCCCAAACTGCTCGCCCCAATGGCGAGCATGCTGGCCGCACGCAGTCGCACGGACCGTCTGACCCTCTCGACCCAGACAACCCAGGCCATGCTGGACAGTCTCTCGTCCCGATTGGATGAGAGCCGCGAAATTTCGCGTTATATGACGCAGTTGCTGATTTTCCTGGGGCTTCTCGGCACCTTCTACGGTCTGCTTCTGACGGTGAGCTCCATCGCCTCCGTGATCGGTGGAATGTCAGCGGGTAACGGCGATCTGGACGCCATGTTCAACCAGCTCAAGACAGGCCTTGCCGGTCCACTGGCGGGCATGTCGACCGCATTCTCGGGTTCCATGTTCGGCCTGGCAGGAGCGCTGGTTCTTGGCTTCCTGGATCTGACAGCCGGTCAGGCACAAAGCCGCTTCTTCAATGAGCTGGAAGAATGGCTTGCGGGCGTTACACGCGTCAGCGGCGGCACAAGCATTGAGAGCGACGGGGCTCCGATCCCAGCCTATGTGCAGGCCCTTCTCGAGCAGACAGCGGAAAATCTTGAAACGCTTCAGAACGCCGTTTCCCGTAGTGAAGAAGCCCGCGTCCGTGAGGTTCAGTTGCTGGATAGCCTGCAGGAGCGTCTGCGCGGCATGACTGAACTCCTGAAAGCCAATCAGCAGATCATGACCCGGACGGCTGAGACGAATGCAGCCCTCGTTCCGCTCCTTCGCCAGATGGGTGAAGAGGGTCAACCGGGCTCGCAAGGCACGCCGCTTCTTCGGATTGAGAGCCATCTTTCCCGTCTCGTTGAAGAACTGCATCAAGGTCGCGCCCAAACCGTCGGTGAAATTCGCAATGACCTGCGCGTTCTCGCGCGGACCATCGCTGCGGCCTCCGGCACCACAAACGGCACTTCCAGCAGGCAGGACTGACCATGGCCCGGCGCAGACGCGGACCCAACCACGCCCTGGATGCTTGGCCCGGCTATGTGGACGCTCTGTCCACACTGCTGATGGTCGTCACGTTCGTTCTTCTGGTTTTTGTGGTGGGGCAACAGTTTTTGTCCGTCGCCCTGATGCGACGCGAGCACACACTCGACGCTTTGCAGAAGCAGCTGGCTGAGCTGTCACACATGCTCTCCATGACGGAAGACAAGAACCAGTCCCTGAATGCGACGGTCGCCAGCCTGGCCAATGACAAGCAGAAGAACGAAGACCAGCTCAAGGCTTTGGCCGGACAGATGGCTCTTCTGAATGGCCAGCTTCAGTCCAAAGATCAGGCCCTTGCCTCTGCTGACAGCACAAGCCAGCAGCAGAACAGCAAAATCTCAGACCTACAGGCTCAGATCGAAGAGCTGACACGCCAGCTTCAGGCCATCAGTAATGCCCTCGATATCGAGAAAAAGAACGAGCAAGCCAAGGATACGCAGATTCAGGATCTTGGAAACAAGCTGAACGTCGCCTTGGCCGACAAAGTGAACCAACTCAAACGGTATCGCTCGGAATTCTTTGGTCGCCTGCGTGATATCCTGAAGAACCAGAAGGGCGTGAATGTCGTAGGAGACCGGTTTGTCTTTCAATCAGAAATTCTTTTCCCTCAGGGCAGCGCTGACCTGACCACTGAAGGCAAAAAAGAAATCACCACTCTGGCAAAGACGTTCAAACAGGTCTCTTCAACCATTCCCGCAGACATCCCATGGATTCTGCGCATTGACGGCCATGCAGACAGACAGCCCATTCACAGCGCTTTTCCGAGCAACTGGGAGCTGTCCTCTGAACGGGCCATCACTGTTGTGAAACTTCTGATTGCCGAGGGTGTGGACCCGCATCATTTGGCAGCAACAGGGTTTGCAGACTTCCAGCCGCTTGACGCGGCCAGTACCCCAGCGGCATACGCCCGCAACCGCAGGATCGAGTTCCGCCTGACGGATCGCTGATTCCCCTTGCCTGCCTTTTCACGAAGGCAGGCTTTTCCGCAGGTCTGCTGACATTCCTGCGATAATCCCGTATGTAACCTGCCATGACCGAAACCCCGCTCTCCCTCATTCGCAATTTCTCGATCATTGCGCATATCGACCACGGTAAATCGACGCTTGCAGACCGCCTGATCCAGGCCTGTGGCGCTCTCACGGCTCGTGAGATGAAAGCTCAGGTCCTCGATTCGATGGAGCTGGAGCAGGAGCGCGGCATTACCATCAAGGCACAGACGGTTCGCCTGACGTACCCGGCCAAAGATGGGAACATCTACACGCTGAACCTCATGGACACGCCGGGCCACGTTGACTTTGCATATGAAGTCAGTCGCTCGCTTGCCGCCTGTGAGGGGTCACTGCTGGTTGTGGATGCGTCCCAAGGCGTGGAAGCCCAGACGCTGGCAAACGTCTATCAGGCGATCGACGCAAACCACGAAATCGTGCCAGTTCTGAACAAGATCGACCTTCCGGCAGCAGAGCCGGAGCGTGTTCGCACGCAGATCGAAGAGGTCATTGGCATCCCGGCAGATGACGCTGTGGAAATCAGCGCCAAAACCGGCATTAACATCGAAGGCGTCCTCGAGGCACTTGTAACGCGTCTGCCTGCGCCGAAGGGTGACCGTTCAGCACCGCTTCAGGCTCTTCTGGTGGATAGCTGGTACGATGCCTACCTCGGCGTCATCATTCTGATCCGCGTCATGAATGGCACCGTCAAGCGCGGTGACCGCATTCGTATGATGCAGGCCGGATCGACCTATCACGTTGATCAGGTTGGTGTGTTCCTTCCCAAGATGACCAACGTGGATGAGCTTGGCCCAGGTGAGATGGGCTTCATTAATGCAGCCATCAAAACCGTTGCGGACGTCGCGGTCGGTGACACAATTACCCTTGATCGCAAACCAGCTGAAAAGGCGCTTGCAGGCTTCAAACCTTCTATCCCTGTGGTGTGGTGCGGCCTCTTCCCAATCGATGCCGACGATTTCGAGAAGCTGCGTGACAGTCTTGGCAAGCTGCGTCTGAATGATGCATCTTTCCACTTCGAGGCAGAAAGCTCTGCCGCTCTGGGCTTCGGTTTCCGCTGTGGCTTCCTCGGACTGCTTCATCTGGAGATCATCCAGGAACGCCTCTCCCGCGAATTCAATCTGGATCTGATCGCCACCGCGCCATCTGTCGTCTATCGCATGACACTGACGAACGGCACGAAGGAAGAACTGCATAATCCTGCAGACATGCCGGATCCTGCCCAAATCGAAACTATTGAAGAGCCTTGGATCAAGGCTACGATCATGGTTCAGGATGAATATCTGGGTTCCGTGCTGACACTCTGTTCAGAACGTCGCGGTATTCAGGTCGATCTCACGTATGTCGGCAACCGTGCGATGGCCGTCTATCGGCTGCCGCTTAATGAAGTTGTGTTTGACTTCTATGATCGCCTCAAATCCCTGACCCGCGGATATGCGTCCTTCGACTATCAGGTTGATGGGTACGAAGAGAGCGACCTGGTCCGCATTTCCATTCTGGTCAATCATGAGCCAGTGGATGCGCTGTCCTTTGTTGCTCACCGCACCGTGGCAGAAACACGCGGTCGGGCAATCTGTGGCAAGCTCAAGGATCTCATCCCCAAGCAGCTCTTCAAGATCGCCATTCAGGCCGCCATTGGCTCCAAGGTCATCGCCCGTGAAACCATTGGCGCGCTCTCCAAGGATGTGACGGCGAAATGCTATGGTGGTGACATCTCCCGTAAGCGCAAACTTCTGGACAAGCAGAAAGAGGGCAAGAAGCGGATGAGACAGTTTGGTAAGGTCGAAATTCCGCAGAGCGCCTTCCTCGCAGCCCTCAAAATGGACTGACCCAGCATTATGCCCAAAACAGCCGCTGTCCTGTTCGTCCATAACGAGGCCGACAACATCGGCTGGTGGCTCAGTCACCATGCCACGATTGGGTTCTCTACCCTGATCGTCTGCGACGACCACTCTACTGATGGCACCTGGACAATTCTTTCCAATGCCGCTTCGTTTTACGATATTCGCCTTCAGCGATCGGACAAAACCATTTCCGATCGCCTGGAGCGCCAGACAGCCTTCCAGAAAGCTATTTTCGAAAACGGTCGTCATGAATTCGACTGGATGATGATTCTGGCCGCAGACGAATATCTCCATCTGGAACACGCCTCGTCCCTGCATGACTTCCTCTCTGCTTCAGAAGGGCAGAGCATTCCGGTAAACTGGTGTCTGTTTGGCTCGAATGGGCATGAAGTTCCTTCGCCTTTTGCGCCAAGCGAGGCCTTCACGCATCATGCTCTACTGGGAACCGCTGATCACAGAGTAACGCGAGCCCTCTTTCCAATGACACGGTTCGAAGGTGCCTTACCTGATCCTTTCGAACGCGTCAGTTCTCACGCGGACTGGTCTCAGGCTCGAGTTCTCCATTACGCCGCAGGCGATCGTCAGAGTTTTTTTCAGCGCAATCCGAGTGAAGTAGCAGAAGAAGCTTGGAAACACTTCAATCGTAATGATGCTGTGGAGACAGGCCCGCAACGCTGGCTTTCTGAAACGCGTCGAATTGCCGCCGCGCTTGTTCAGTCAGGCTTAACGGACCTGTACTGGCGCCTTCGGCAGACTGTGGTTCAGCATGATGAGGCGACGCTGGAAAAGCTGGGCCTTATGGCATCTGATCTCGTGGCGGGAGACGAGAGCACATTTTCTGATTTTCAGTTTTATGCTTTCGGTGAGACGCAGCCGTTCGTACTGGATCTTCACTCAGAAAAACTTATTGCTCTTCAGGTAACTGATCTCGACCCGACCCGGCATGTCCGCATGATACTCGCAGTCGAGGTCAGTGCAGCATCTCCATGTCCGGCTTTCTTATTCCCTGAACGCCCATGCCCAGCCCCATGTCTGAGTATCGCAGGGTCGCCGTCACTTCTTGCAGCCCTTCCCTTGCGCTTCAATCAGGCAGACCAGCGCATTACTTCTGCGATTACAGGACAAAGCGTCCATATTGAGATGCCCGACCCCATCCCGGTTTCCCAGGAGGCTACCTCCGAGCTTTACGCCCGCCTCACCGCATTGATGGTGCTCAGCCAAGGCGGTCACACGCTGGATGCGCTGCTTCGAGGCATTGAAAGACTCTCTGCCCCCGATGCAACTGCACTGGGGTGTGCAATTGCCATGCTCTCTCCCGCAGAGGCAGCGCGGCTGGCCCTCGCATTCCCAGGGCTTGTTCCGTTGAGCGTCCGGCCTGTCAGCCCGTAACGGCCGCTTTTCGAAACAGATCAAACGTTGACGTCACGCCGTCCATAACTGCCGCGCGATAAGCGGCATCTCCATTGGAAAGCCGCTCCCGTAGAATCTGAAGGAATGCGGGCCAGCCACCTTTCTCATGAGCTGCCGACAAATATTCCCTTGGCAGCCCGTCCCCCACCTGAGCTGACAGCATCTTGCCACCAAGCCGGGATCCTTCCAGCACATAAAGAGCGCCCAGAGCGCCTCCTGAGGCTTCAGGAGGCTGCCAATCAAGTGCCATGGGCAGAGCGTGGCCAAGAGCCTTCAAATCCCGCCGTAAAAGGTCAGTGCGGCCCTGCCAGCTCGGCAACCCATGCTGAGTGGCAAGCCACTGCTCCACAACAGGCAACACCTTCGCATGCGCCTGCAGAAACGCACCATAAGATTCCGGGTCTGACAGACTGAAGCGCGAGTACGCCTGATCGACCTGTTCGTGCACAGCGCGACTGACCTGTCGCAAGGCTGTCAGAGGATCATGCTCTGCTCTGATATCGTTCAAGGTCTCACTCATTTTCCACGCTCTTCATGTCTTCAGGCGCAACTGGGTCGGCTGCAAATCGTATTCATACCAATGCAGTCATATTTCTTCTTCGGCCAGATGTTTCGTGATGTGGAGTTTCAATGATGAGTGATGCCTCGTCCCAAAAGGTTCGTCGCAAGCATCCTGTGTTGAGAATAACAGGAGGTCTTGTCGGTGCCCTAGCCATTGCCATCATTGTTCTGGTGCTCATCTGGCAGTGGGACTGGCTCGTCCCCCTCATTAATCGCAAGGCCTCGGCAGCACTTCATCGCCCAGTCAGCATCGCTCATCTTCACGTTTCACCTGGGCTGCGCACCAGTGTCACCGTCGATGATTTGAAAATTGCTCAACCCGAAGGCTTCGAAAAAGAAAAGGCTGACTTTGCGTCTGCCAAATCCCTGACGGTCAAAGTTGATGTCTGGCGTTATCTCACCGGCCGCGGTCTCTTCATCCCGGTAATCCGCATGGACACACCGAAAGGTGACATCATTTCCCTAATGGACGGCCGAAATAATTATACTTTCGGCGATACATCCAAAGACACCCAACCATCTTCCTCCTCAGGCACAACCACGTTACCTGACCTCGGCGAAATCGACATCCAGAATGCCGACATTCATCTGGCGCTCGCTCAGTTAAAAACAGACATGCATGTACTTGTTCACACGACGCCAGCTCAGGCCAATCAAAAAGGCAATGTCGTCGTTGATCTTAAAGGACGCTACGCTCAGGCGCCAATCAACGGACACATTGTTGGTGGGGCTCTTCTCTCGCTCACCAAGCCTGCTGAGCCGTACCCCATTGATGGTCGTATCGCTAACGGCCCAACTTACGTAACCCTCAAAGGAACGGTCGACGACCCGCTGCACTTCAAGGGAGCAAAGCTCACCCTTCACTTCGCGGGCCCAGACATGTCTTTGCTTTATGGACTGACGGGTGTTCCTGTGCCGCACACTCCGGCCTACAGCATCACGGGTAACCTCGGATATTCCGAAAATGCCATTCGTTTCCAGAAATTCGAAGGAAAGATGGGGTCGTCTGACATTGGTGGGGACATCAACGTCAATCCCCACCTAAAACCACCGTTCGTTGAGGCCGCCCTTCATTCACACTCGGTCGATCTGGCCGATCTTGGCGGTTTCATTGGTGCGAAAACAGGCGAAGCAAAGAAGACTGCTCCTCCAAGCAAAAGCGTGCTGCCCGATCAGAAAATCAATGTTCCCAAGCTGAACGCTGTGAATGCCCACGTGACCTATCACGGCGACCATATCCGCAACAAAGACCTGCCCCTGGACAACATCGATACGGAGTTCGAGGTCAAAGATGGCGCCATTGATCTGAAACATCTGACTTTTGCGACGGGATCTGGAAAAATCAGCGCCGCTGCGACCCTGGAACCAACGAAGAATGAGCAGTTCCGGACCAAGTTCCGCCTTGATGTCTCTCGCCTTCCCCTCTCGCAGATCATGAAAGCAACAGACACCTTCAAAGGTGAAGGAACGATCGGCGGCCACGTCACACTGACATCAACAGGCAACTCCGTCGCGTCGCTGGTCGCGAACGGCGATGGCGGAACCACACTAGTGCTGGATCGAGGCGGAGACGTCACCGCCCTTCTCCCGGATCTGCTCGGACTGAAGCTCGGATCCGCAGTTTTGTCTGCCCTCGGCATTCCCGACAGGTCAAAGCTCGAATGCCTCGTCGCTGATATGCCCCTCGACAATGGCATTCTGAAAACCAAGTCTCTCCTTCTCCAGACTGAAACTACTCGCACAACCGGAACAGGAACCGTCAATTTCCGCAACGACACCCTTGATTATGCTGTCACCACCCGCTCAATTCATCCTCAGATTCTCTCCCTTCCAGGTGCCGTTCACATTTTTGGTCCCTTGAGTGGCCCCAACATTCTACCTGGCGCAGAACTGGTAGGACGTGTTGCAGCCTCTGTAGGCCTCGGTGTTCTCTTTCCGCCTGCTGCGCTGATTCCCACCATTCAGCTCGGGGTGGGAGAAGGCTCAGCCTGTGAGCGTGCCGTGCGAGAAGCCAATACCAACCCGGCAGCGGGCATTGCTCCAGGAAGTACGACAGGCGGCGGGACGAGCAGCGTGCCACATCCTTCAAAATCGACATCTTCTGGCAAGCCTGCGAAGCGCCTGACACCCGCTCAGGTCAAGAAAGCATGGGCTCAAAAAACGAACCCGAAATGAAAAATCACTAAGGCCCCATGGCGGAATGAACTTTTTTCACTATAGCTGAGCAAAATTTTCATTCCCGCCGGAGTGCCTGATCGTTGCTGTCCACACTCGACCGCTGGTTTCATATTTCCGCCCGCGGCTCCACCGTTCCGCGTGAGATCATCGCTGGCCTGACGGTTTTCGGGGCCATGGCCTATATCGTTGCTGTCAATCCAGCCATTCTCTCTACGGCGGGCCTCGATCGCCACGACATGGTTATGACCACGATCGCAGGTGCGGTCGCTGGCACATTGCTGATGGCTCTTTGGGCGAAACTGCCCATCGCCTTAGCCCCAGCCATGAGCAGCAACGTTTTGTTCGCGCAGGTTGTCGTTCAGCAGGCCCATGTGAACCCACGGACCGCCTTTACGGTCGTGCTTTTCAGCGGCCTATGCTTCACAGCGCTTTCCCTCAGTCAGATACGCCAGCGTATTATCCGCGGGTTTCCGCCTTCAATTGTGCTAGGCATTCAAGTCGCGCTGGGTGCCTTCATCGCACGCATCGGCCTCACCACCAGTGGCATTGCTGTCCCGACCGCTCAAGGGCTGACGTTCGGTTCTCTGAGTGATCCGTCCGTTATTCTCAGCCTAGCTGGCGTGCTTCTCTGTGCCGTTCTCGTGGTTCTGAGAGTACCCGCCGGGCTTCTTCTGGCGATTCTGACACTGACTGTGGCAGGCCTGTTCATTCATACCGATAAGGGCGCAATCACGACCCTGCCCACGCATATGGTGGACTGGCCGCATTATCCCACCAATCTGTTTCTTCCTTTTGATTTTGCAGGTTTTTTCTCCCACCTCGGCCTTCTCGTTCCCATCACGCTCTACTTCCTCATCAGTGACTTCTTTGATGCGACAGCAACGATGATGAGTGTTGCCCATCGTGCAGGTCTGGATGGAACGCCCGAGAAACCGGCACTGGATCATCGTGCTTTTGCATCTGACGGCGCAGCCAGCATCATTGGGGCCAGCCTCGGGACGTGTACGGTTTCGGCCTATGTCGAAAGCCTTGCAGGTGTCGAAGCTGGAGGCCGAACTGGCCTGAGCGCCCTGATCGTCGCCCTGCTATTTGCAGCTTCCTCCATTTTCTGGCCCCTGATTACAGCTATCCCGGCCATCGCGACGGCGCCCGTTCTGGTTTTGGTCGGCCTCAATATGCTTGGTAGCCTCCACCGCGTGGCCTCCAACCCGTCCGATGCTATTCCGCCCCTCACGATGTTGCTCATCGCCGGGATCACCGGAAACTTCATGCTCAGCTTGTCCTGTGGCTTGCTGCTTTATACGGGATTGGCCCTCGCATTGCGGGACTTCAAACGCCTTACACCAATTGTGCTCGGCCTCGATGCTGCGTTTCTTTTCTATATGGTTCTGCAAAGTCACATGGGCGGCTAACAAACTTTAATCGCTCAGTTTTAAGCCTTTCTTAAGGGGAGATAGAACACTATCTCCCCATGAACGCAGCCCCACACGTCTTCATTGCGACACCCTGCTTTGGTGGAACCGTTACCCAGGCATACATGCAGTCCATTATCAGCTGCATGAGTGAAGCACCTTCTCACAATATTCGCCTGACGCTTTCGACACTAGGAAGCGACGCCTTGATTACACGGGCACGCAATACGCTTCTTCACCAATTCATAACCCAAACAGACGCTACACACCTGTTATTTGCAGACAGTGATATTGGTTTTTCGTTTGCAGATATCCAAGCACTTCTAAACGCAGACAAGCCGGTTATCGGCGGAGCCTACCCGCTCAAATCTCACTATTGGGACCATAATACCCAGAGGTTCATGAGCAAAGGCGAACCCCCGGAGAGCGCCAGCCTACGCTATGTTGGCGACTGCTCTGCGCTGTATGACACTTCACCGCCAGACGAAATTGCTTCCGTTTCTTACATCGGAACTGGCTTCATGCTGCTGACACGCGCCACAATCAGCCAGATGATGAGCGCCTATCCTGAGACCGAATACGAGCGCATCGATGCTCAACAAAGTGGCCATCTCACCGATCATTCGGTCCCACAGAAGCCTTTTGCCTTGTTTGACTGCATGATTGACCCGGAGACGAGGACATATCTCTCCGAAGACTTCGCGTTTTGTCGTCGATGGCTCAAAATCGGCGGAAGCGTCTGGCTTCATCGGGGACTGCGCCTGTCCCATACTGGTCCTGCGACGTTCCAGGGCAATCCCCAAAACAGGCTTTTCGCGCTTCGTTAAATACCCATAAAAATCAGATTAAATAATTGGCATATTCAGCTACGCCACTATTCGGTCATAATGTACCGATCTAAGGTAAACCTGCGATGTCGGGAGCGTGATGCATACAGGTCCCCGGCATCGCTCTCGCTTCAAGCCTGAACAGCTCTCCTGAAATAATCGACATTGGCCACAGGGTCTGCCGCGCCGAGCGGGGTGTTGTAATGCACCTTGTGATACCGGCTTAAGGCAAACGGATCCTGTGCAGCAGGCAGTGCTTCCCGAACACGGTAAAACCGGATTCGCGCCATCGCACAGGCATATCGTAAATTACTCACCATCTGCGCACTGCGTGGCAGATCATGAGCCAGCATGTTTTCCAGAATGCCAGCATATGGCTGCCCAACCGGGAAACGTAAAAAGTTAGCCCAGCAATCGTCGTGGGTTGCAGGTTCCATTTGCCACAGCCCCAGCGCTGGCCCTCCCCCAATCTGCTTTACGTAGGCTCCTCTGCTCTCAGCCAGCGCTGTTCCCGTCAGGAGATTAACGGCCGCTGTCCCGCCAAGTCCGAGCGCTGCAAGGGCTGGCTCCACCACCAGATGCTTGAGTTGTCCGACATCAAGACCTTCCATGACTCGTCCCCTCAATGCGTGCTGAGAGACAGAGCGAAATGCACCATCCCAGTTCCGAGGATGGATGTTGCCAGCGTCACTATCGCCGTCAGAACAGCCCGACCACCGATCAGACGGTCCAGCTTTCCATTCACAATCCTGTTACCATTATCGACTTTGGTCTCCAGGGATTTCATCTGATCCCGCAGAGAACTGATTTCCTGCCGCATCTCCGTACGCAGTTGTTCGTACCGATCTGACAACCCCCCAGCGACTGTTTCCAGTCGAAGAACACGGTCTTCCAGGATACGGATCGTATAAGCTCGATGCTCATTTCCCTCGGAAGACGGCGACCTTTCAGAGATCTGTTTTTCCATGTGTTCCTCAAAAACAAAAAAAGCGCCCCGAAGGACGCTTTATGGCATTAAGCCACAGTTATAGAAAAACCACGCTATTTCGGCAATGGAAAATCCGTTACTTGGCCCACGGCACGGCGCAGGGCATAACAGACGTCATGACGATACCTCCGATGGAGACCCTGCTGGACCTGCGCGGTCTTGCCTGCCCCATGCCCGTTCTCAAGGCGAACCGCGCCCTGCGTGACATGGCGCCCGGAACACGCCTTCGTATTCTGGCGACGGATCGCGCTTCAGTGGCGGATTTCCAGTCTTATTGCCGCGAAACAGGCCATGCGATGGTGGCCTTCACAGAGAGCGCTGGCGTTCTTTCATTTGTCATCCGCAGGCGTGCAGAAACGCAACCCTCCTGAGGAAACTCCCCCGTTCCCAAGCACAGGGCTGGCAAAACCTGTCATCTGGCTGTAATCCCTCGCTACCTTGTTTCCCAAAGCGTGTCTTGAGGCTTTCCATGCCCGAACCCATTGATGCCATGTCTTTCGAAGATGCCCTCTCCGAGCTGGAGCGGATCGTCCGTGGCCTTGAAGGCGGACAGATGAAGCTTGAAGACGCCATTTCTGCCTATGAACGCGGTGCAGCCCTACGCAAGCACTGCGATGCAAAGCTGGGAGAGGCCGAGATGCGTGTGCGCGCCATTGTCCAGAACGATGACGGCAGCACAGGCACGGAGCCTCTTGCCGATACCGGAGAGACCGGCCGATGAGTGCCACCACGTCCACCTCCCTCAAGGAGGCTCTCGCCCACGCCTGCACGGACATCGAAGCGACAATCGACGCCCTGCTCCCGATGGTGCCGGGTGACGAATCCATTCTTCTTGAAGCCATGCGCTACGCTGCCCTCGGTGGCGGAAAGCGTCTTCGTGGCTTTCTGGCCGTAGAAGTTGCGTCTCTATTTGGTGCAGACCGCAGGGCTGCGCTGCGCGTTGCGGCGTCAGTCGAACTGCTTCACGCATATTCTCTTGTGCATGATGATCTCCCGTCCATGGATGACGATGATCTCCGCCGTGGACGTCCTTCCACGCACCGTCAGTTTGACGAAGCCATTGCCATCCTTGCCGGCGACGCTCTTCAGACGCGTGCTTTCGAGATCCTTCTTGAGGATGAAACGTCTTCCGACGCCACCATCCGCTCCAACCTCGCACTTGCCCTGGCTCGTGCCTCAGGCGCAGCGGGAATGGTTGGTGGCCAGGTCATCGATATCCGGGGTGAAGGCCGTGCCCTCCCTCTGGATGAAGTCCGCCGTCTTCACGCCCTGAAAACAGGTGCCCTGATCCGCTATGCAGCCGAATCAGGAGCAATTCTGGCGGGTGTGACCGATGATCGACGGGACGCCATTGTCTCGTACGGCCAGAATCTTGGAACAGCCTTTCAGGTTGCGGACGACGTTCTGGACACGACCGCAAGCGCCGAGGAACTCGGCAAAACTGCTGGCAAGGATGAAGCCAGCGGCAAATCAACCTATGTCTCCCTGCTTGGCATTGACGGAGCTCGCGCCGAGGCCCGCCGCCTGAGCGATCAGGCCCGGGAGGCCCTTTCATCTTTCGGCGCACAGGCCGCAGCCCTCAGGGCCCTTGCAGACTACGTCGTCGAGCGCAGGAACTGATTTCATGAGCAACCCGTCTTCCACGATTCCCACATACGGTCGCTATCCGGTTCTGGACCGCGTGACCCTGCCGTCAGATATGCGGAATCTTTCCGTCGATCAGCTCAAGCAGCTTGCCGACGAACTGCGCTCCGAAACGGTTGACGCCGTTTCCACAACCGGCGGCCACCTTGGCGCCTCTCTTGGCGTCGTCGAACTGACCGTTGCGCTACACGCCGTATTCAACACTCCAGATGACCGTATCATCTGGGATGTTGGCCATCAGGCTTACCCGCACAAGATCCTGACAGGCCGTCGCGATCGCATTCGCACCCTGCGTCAGCCGGAAGGCCTCTCGGGCTTCACCCGCCGCGCAGAAAGCGAATACGACCCGTTTGGTGCCGCTCATTCGTCCACGTCCATTTCTGCCGGTCTTGGCATGGCTGTGGCCCATCACCTGCGCGCGGAAGAAGATCCGAGCTACCATGAGCGCAACGTGATTGCGGTCATTGGTGACGGCTCGATCTCCGCTGGCATGGCCTACGAAGCCATGAACAACGCCGCTGTTGCAGGCCCAGGCGCGAACCGCCTGATCGTGGTGCTGAACGACAACGAAATGTCGATCGCACCGCCTGTCGGTTCGATGTCGAACTACCTGTCTCGCCTGATGTCTTCGCGCCAGTTCTTCGGTCTGCGTGACTTGGCTGGCAAGGTTGCCAAGCGCCTGCCCGGCAAGATCGAGCGGACGGCCAAGCGCGCTGAAGAATATGCCCGTGGCATGATCACAGGCGGTACGCTGTTTGAGGAGCTCGGTTTCTACTATGTCGGCCCGGTTGACGGCCATGACATGAACCAGCTCGTCCCCATCCTGCGCAACCTGCGCGATGCGGACGATCAAGGCCCGATCCTGCTCCACATCATCACGGAAAAAGGCCGCGGCTATAAGCCTGCCGAGGCTGCTGGCGACAAATATCACGCTGTCAGCAAATTCAATGTCGTGACAGGCGAGCAGAAGAAGGCTCCGGCCGGACCGCCAAGCTACACGTCGATTTTCAGCCGCGAACTCCTGCGTCGCGCGAAAACAGACGACAAACTCGTTACCATTACGGCAGCCATGCCTTCCGGCACCGGTCTTACAGCTTTCGCCAAGGCCTATCCGGACCGCTTCTTTGACGTGGGTATTGCCGAACAGCACGCCGTCACTTTTGCTGCAGGTATTGCGTCCGAGGGTCTGCGTCCATTCTGCGCCATTTACTCCACGTTCCTTCAGCGCGCCTATGATCAGGTCGTGCATGACGTTGCCCTGCAGAACCTGCCAGTCCGCTTCGCCATCGACCGTGCAGGTCTGGTCGGCGCTGATGGCGCGACGCATGCCGGGTCTTTCGACCTGAACTATCTGTGCTGCCTACCAAACATGGTCGTGATGGCACCGTCGGACGAAATCGAGCTGCTGCACGCTACGGCAACGGCTTGCGAATACGACGCTGGCCCGATTGCTTTCCGTTACCCTCGTGGCAGCGGCATCGGCCTCGACCTTCCGGAAAAGGGCGAAGTGCAGGAAATCGGCAAGGGCCGCATCGTTCGCGAAGCGCGTCAGGCACCTGGCGCCCGCGCAGGTGTTGCCATTCTGTCGCTCGGTACACGTCTGCACGAATCTCTGCGCGCAGCAGACCAGCTGGCCGCTCAGGGCGTTCCGGTCACGGTAGCAGATGCCCGCTTTGCCAAACCGATCGATACGAAGCTCGTTGATGATCTGGTCAGCCAGCATGAAGTTCTCATCACCCTTGAAGAAGGTGCGATTGGCGGCTTCAGCAGCCTGGTTGTGCAGCACCTTGCAGAAACCGGTCTGCTGGATACGGTGAAATTCCGTCCGCTGGCTCTCCCGGACAGATACATCGATCATAATGCCCCTGACGTTCAGTATGACGAAGCTGGCCTGACAGCTCCGCATATCGTTCGCACGGCAGCAGCTGCACTGGGCGTCGAAGTCGTCCAGCAGTCTGCCTGAGTCATGGCCAAACGCCGCGCAGACCAGCTCCTCGTTGATCGGGGGCTGGTTGACAGCCGAACTCGTGCCCAGTCCCTCATTATGGCAGGTCTTGCCTATACGGGGGATCGGCGCATCGCCAAGGCTGGAGACCAGCTTCCAGAGGATGCCCCCCTGTCCCTCAAAGGGCAGGATCATCCCTGGGTGTCTCGCGGCGGCCTAAAACTCATTCACGGCATCGAGCATTTCGGGCTGGACCCCAAAGGCCGTATTGCCATTGATGTCGGTGCCTCAACGGGCGGATTTACGGATGTCCTTCTCACGCACGGCGCGACGAAAGTTTATGCCGTTGATGTCGGGCACGGTCAGCTGGCTTGGAAAATCCGCTCGGATGAACGCGTCGTCGTCATGGAAAAGACGAACGCACGCGCTCTTACAGCAGAACAGATTCCTGAACGCGCAGGCATCGTCGTTTGCGACGCCAGCTTTATCAGCCTTAAGACCGTGCTGGCCGCCGCGCTTAAGCTAACAACCCCGGATGCCTGGGCAATCGCTCTGATCAAGCCGCAATTTGAAGCCGGCCGAAACGAAGTCGGCGCAAAGGGCGTGGTACGGGACCCCGCCGTTCACGAACGCGTCTGTGCCGAAATCCGTGACTGGCTCTCGGCCACTCCAGGGTGGGAAGTTCTGGGAGTTGAAGCCAGCCCCATTACTGGCCCCGAAGGCAATCGGGAGTTTCTCATTGCCGCTCGTCGTAATGGTCCGCTGGAAGATCCAGACGCAGCTTGAACGCCTCAAGACGACGTTTGAAAACATCCGCCTCGCCTCGAGCATGGGCCAAAACCAATGCTCCCTGAATGCCACTGACGATTTCCTCAGCCAGATCAACAGCGTTGCTTTTCGAGCGCCCCTGCCTCTGGAGCGCCTGAGACAGACTTTTCTGCCAGCGCAGAAAATAGTTTCTAATCTGCATAGCAAACGATGTGTCTACGCTCAGGGCCAGCAACCCCATCAGACAAATTCTCTGACCTGACCTAAAGTACTGCTCAGTACCTTCGAACATCGCTGTTAGGCCGACCTTGGGGTCTTCTTCCGTTTCCAGAGGACTAAAAATTTCAGCATCGAACCACTGCTGGATATGCTCCAGGACTTCAGCAGCCATCTGCTTCTTCCCTTCCGGAAAGAAATTGTAGAGGCTGCCTTTTCCCAGCCCGGTCGCAGCTGTGAAGCGACTGAGAGACGCCCCTTCGTACCCATACTGGCGAAATACCTCAGCGATATTTTGTAAGATAGCAGTACGGCTACGGCCGCCTGATCCCATCATAGCCCCAAATCACTCAATCCAGGATGTCCCTCAGGCCGAACCTTGCCTGCCCAGTGGAACAGGCGTTGAGCGTCCTTGATTGGCACATCATTGATGCTGGCATGCCGCTCTGCCATGAGGCCTGCCTCGTCAAAACCCCAGTTTTCATTCCCGTGCGATCGCCACCACTGGCCCTGCCCATCTCGCCACTCATAAACAAAGCGGACGGCGATCCGGTTCTCGTGAAATGCCCAAAGCTCCTTAATCAGCCGATACTCACGCTCCTTCTCCCATTTTCTCGTCAGGAATTCCTTAATTTCAGACCGCCCGCAAACAAACTGATCCCGGTTTCGCCAACGACTGTCGGCTGTATAGGCCAACGCAACCGTCTCCGGATCTTGACGGTTCCAGGCATCTTCAGCCGCTCGAACTTTCTGAATAGCGGTGTCCCGCGTGAATGGGGGAACAGGTGGACGCGTCTGCATGTCGTTCCTTTCAGAACCATAGAAGAAACCATATTTTGTACTGAACGGTACAAAGAGTCCAATCTTTCTTGCCCCACCTCACTTTCCCTTGGAAATCTGCGCCCTCCCCGTGCTATGGCTCCGCCGCCATGATCGCTTTGAAACATCCCGACACCCTCCCCCGTATCAATTCCATCGCTTCAGATGATCTGAATGAGGCGGAGCGCGAACGCATTCGCGCAAAGTCCGCCCTGTTCGCCCCACCTGAGGCACGATTGGAAGACGGACGGCGTGATCTGGTCGGAATGTCACGCGAAGAGCTGGCAACCCTGATGACGGAAATTGGCGAAAAGCCTTTCCGCGCAAAACAGATCTGGCACTGGATCTACCATCAGGGAGCCACCGATTTTTCGAAGATGAGCACAATCGCCAAACCCCTTCAGGCGAAACTTGCAGACCACTTCATCGTCGGCCGCCCGACGACAACGACCGAACAGACGTCGGTGGATGCAACGCGGAAATTTCTTTTCCGCTTCCGCGACGGTCAGGAAGCTGAAACAGTTTATATTCCTGACCGTAAGGAAGACCGTGGCGCTGTCTGCATCTCTTCACAGGTCGGATGTACGCTCTCCTGCACGTTCTGCCACACAGGGACGCAAAAGCTCGTCCGCAACCTTGGCCCAGCAGAAATTGTCGGCCAGTTCATGGCGGCACGAGACAGCTACAAGGAGTGGCCTAGCCCAAGCGCGGACATGCCACGCTTTCTCTCAACCATCGTTCTGATGGGAATGGGCGAACCGCTCTACAATTACGATAACGTCGCCAAAGCCATGCGCATCGTGATGGATGGAGAAGGCATTGCCCTCTCCCGACGACGCATCACGCTGTCTACGTCAGGCGTCGTGCCCATGATGGATCGCTGCGGTGAAGAACTGGGCGTAGGCCTCGCCATTTCCCTGCATGCGGTCACGAACGAGCTGCGCGATCAGATCGTCCCTCTGAACCGCAAGTACCCGATCGAGGAATTGATGGCGGCCTGCAAGCGTTATCCTGCAGCGTCCAATTCCCGCCGCATCACCTTCGAATACATCATGCTGCGCGGCGTGAATGATAGCGAAGCCGATGCGAGGGAGCTGGTCCGCCTGATCAAGGACCTGCCGGCGAAAGTGAACCTTATTCCTTTCAATCCTTGGCCAGGATCAGAGTTCCGTCCCTCCACAAAAGAGCAACTCGCAAAGTTCGCAAAGATCGTGATGGATGCAGGATTTGCCGCCCCGATCCGTACACCACGTGGCCAGGACATTCTTGCAGCCTGCGGACAGCTCAAAACCGAAAGCGAGCGTCAGCGCAAAAGCGTCTGACGCCCGGTTTCCCTCACGGACGCGGGATGCTAGAAACGCCTTCCGAACGAACACCATTAAGGACCACGCAGTTATGAGCGCCCATCAGGACGTCAAGAAAGTCGTTCTCGCCTATTCCGGCGGGCTGGACACTTCGGTCATCCTTCGATGGCTCCAGAAGACCTATAACTGCGAGGTCGTGACCTTTACGGCTGACCTTGGTCAGGGCGAAGAGCTGGAGCCGGCCCGCAAGAAGGCCGAGATGTTCGGCGTGAAGGAAATCTTCGTCGAGGATCTGCGCGAGACCTTCGTGAAGGACTATGTCTTCCCGATGTTCCGCGCGAACACGGTTTATGAAGGCCAGTACCTCCTCGGTACGTCCATCGCCCGTCCGCTGATCGCCAAGCGTCAGATCGAAATCGCCGAAGCTGTTGGTGCAGATGCTGTTGCCCACGGCGCAACCGGCAAGGGCAACGATCAGGTCCGTTTCGAACTTGGCTACTATGCGCTGAAGCCGGACGTGAAAGTCATTTCCCCATGGCGCGAATGGGAACTGACATCCCGCACGAAGCTGCTGGAATTCGCTGAAGAAAACCAGATCCCCGTTACGAAAGACAAACGCGGCGAAGCCCCCTTCTCCGTTGACGCCAACCTTCTGCACTCCTCTTCCGAAGGCAAGCTGCTCGAAGATCCGGCTGTCGCGCCTGACGAAATCGTTTTCCAGCGCACCATCTCCCCGGAAGCCGCGCCGGACAAGGCTACGGAAATCAGCATCGACTTCGTGAATGGTGACCCGGTTGCCATCAACGGCGTTGCGATGACCCCGGCAACACTGCTGACGCGCCTGAACGAGCTGGGCCGCGACAACGGCATCGGCCGTCTGGACATCGTGGAAAACCGCTTTGTGGGTATGAAGTCCCGCGGCATCTACGAAACGCCAGGTGGCACGATCCTGCTGGCTGCTCATCGTTCCATCGAGAGCATCACGCTGGACCGCGAAGCTGCCCATCTCAAGGACAGCATCATGCCGCGCTATGCGGAGCTGATCTATAACGGTTTCTGGTTCTCCCCAGAGCGCCGGATGCTTCAGGCTCTGATTGATGCCAGCCAGCATTCCGTCAACGGCCGTGTCCGCATGAAACTCTATAAGGGCAATGTCGTTTGCGTCGGACGCGAAAGCCCGAACAGCCTGTATGATACCCGCGTCGTGACATTTGAAGATGACGAGGGGGCGTATAACCAGCAGGACGCACAGGGCTTTATCAAGCTCAATGCCCTGCGCCTGCGTCTGGGTGGTCAGATTGGCCGCCGCGGCGGCGCACTCTAAGTACAAACCAGTAGCGGGGGACCATGACCAGCCTGTTTCGCCTTACATCAGCCTTGACCCTTTGCGGCGCACTCCTTGCAGGATGCGCCGGACACAAGGAAGACGCGCCAGAACTGACGCCCGAACAGTTCATGGCGAAAGTCCAGGCGGAACCGGGTGTCAAAACCCTCCCGGACGGACTGAGCTACAAGGTTTTGAAGTCCGGCCCCAAAGATGGTGAAAGTCCGCATCGTGGCTCCACCATCATGGTGATCTATGAAGGACGCCTGCCAGACGGCGGAATTTTTGACAGCTCTGATCAGCATGGCAGCGGTGCCTATATGGAAATGCCGCTGGATGGCCTGGTTGATGGCTGGCTCGAAGCTCTACCAATGATGCACGTTGGCGATGAATGGATGCTCTATCTTCCAGCCAAGCTAGGCTACGGGAAGCGCTCCATGGGCATCATTCCGCCCAACAGCCCACTCATCTTCAAGCTCCAGCTTCTGGGCGTCAATAACGGACAGCAGTAAGTCCTGCTGCTTCATTTAAGCCCTGTCAGAGAGGCCTCAAGGCCCCTCTGGCAGGCACCAATGCTCATTGCACCGCGCCTCATACAGCTCCTGATCTCCCGTTTCGAGAAGATGCCCAGTTTCATGTGTCTTGGCAGTCCACTGGGCCGGCTGATTGCAGACATGGCACCGAGCTTCCAGGTGAATAATTTCATCGGCGAACTGCATGAGCCTCGATACAATTTCAAACGGCTCCTGACGATAATCGCTATCCAGGCCACCAACAGTGACAGTTGCTCCGCGCAATCGAGCAGACTGCAACTCTGAAACGATATCTCCCTCGTAATGAGGTGAGACCATAAACTGCACTTCATCCAGAACAATGTGTGAATAGTTCTCGGAATGAGACGGCCAGCGCCGCACGGAACGCGCTGCGAAATGTGAGCCATCCCGACTGACCAGTTCTGCACCGTCACGCGTATCGAATCCCGGCTTCAGTGCCAGAACGCGTTCATGCGCAGACGCAGCCTTGATTAGATGCGAGGATTTTCCTGCAAACATTGGCCCCACATACAGTACCAGACGTCCCTTGCCGCTCATGCTTTCTCCTTCTGATGCGCCCATGAGCCCTATCGGGACGGTTTTGCCAAGAGCCACCCTTGCTGAACGCACCATGAAAATGCGACAAACCTTCTGTGATCAGATTAGACCCAGCAATCCGGCTTCCCCTGTTTATTGCCATTTTCATGGCAATTGTCTTTGTGGTTGGCCATGCCTGGGAAAATCGTGAACAGGCACCTCGAGAATATTCGAACGAGTGCAGTATCTGCCATCATGGTGGCCATGGGCAGGTGCGAGCCGTTGCTCCAATCTTCGGTCGGGTTGGGCATATTGCCCTGACTCCGGAAGGCCATCGCTACATTATCCACGTGCTGCTGAACGGTCTTGACGGACCGATCACAGCGGGTGGCGCTCCTTACAACAGTTCCATGCCATCATTCCATCGCCTTTCGGATGATGAAATTGCACGGATCCTGACATTTGTTGGAGGAAAAGAAATGGCCGCAGGGGGCCCAACATTCACGGCTGCTGAGATCGCTGAAGAGCGCAAACATCCGCTGTCACCTCAGGAAGTGCTGCTTG
The DNA here is from genome assembly GCF_018812035.1 of Gluconobacter sp. P5B12. Taxonomy (NCBI): domain Bacteria; kingdom Pseudomonadati; phylum Pseudomonadota; class Alphaproteobacteria; order Acetobacterales; family Acetobacteraceae; genus Gluconobacter; species Gluconobacter sp. P5B12. The sequence continues at coordinate 26,422 of NZ_JACRVV010000011.1, forward strand.
AACGCCAGAAACTGGAACAGCAGTCCCCTCTCCCATGAAACGGATCGCTTTTCTTGGTTGTCTCCCACTTGCCTGCTGCGGGAAGAAACCGGCTGGCCAAGCCGTTTATGGACCCAACTGCGGTATCTGCCACCATGGCGGAAGTGGAATGCCGGGTGAGACACCACCCCTGGTGGGGCGTGTGGATTTCATCGCCCAAACACCTGAAGGTCGCCACTATCTCGCAAATGTTCTTCTGAACGGCCTTCGCGGCGGTTTCACCACGCAGGGCTATCGCTATAACTATTCCATGCCCGCATATCGTGATCGCCTCACGGACCAGCAGATTTCTGATACTCTGAACTGGCTGATTGCACGCGGCAATATCAAGCCTTCCCCCACCATTACGCCAGCCGAGGTCGCCAGTGCACGTGCACAGCAGGGTGATCCGGCAGCGAGTTACCAAGAACGCCAGCTCCTGGAGCAGAAGCAGCCGCTTCCCTGAGAGCATGACCTTTCCCCAAAGCTGAAGACAGATCCATCATGCAGCGTGTATTTTCCGGCATTCAGCCAACTGGCATTCCTCATCTGGGTAACTACCTGGGTGCACTCCGCAACTGGGCGGCCATGCAGGCAGACCATGATTGTGTCTTCTGCCTCGTGGACATGCACTCGATCACGATGCCCTGGAATCCGGAAGACCTGCGTCGTCAGACGCTGGGTTCAGCAGCCTGCCTTCTGGCAACCGGCATTGAACCGACACGCCTCTACAACCAATCCGCCGTCAGCGCTCATGCGCGACTGGGATGGATTTTCAATTGTGTTTCCCGCCTCGGCTGGTTGAACCGGATGACACAGTTCAAAGACAAGGCTGGCAAGAACCGCGAGAACCACTCAGCGGGCCTCTATGTCTATCCCAACCTCATGGCCGCAGACATTCTGGCGTTCCACGCGACCCGCGTCCCCGTCGGTGACGATCAGAAGCAGCATATTGAGTTGGCCAATGACATCGCCCAGAAGTTCAACCATGATATGGATACGGAGTTCTTTCCGCAGATCGAGGCCTTTATTCCTCCAGCGGCAGCCCGCGTGATGAGCCTGCGCGACGGTACGAAGAAAATGTCCAAGTCGGACCCCTCCGAGCAGAGCCGCATTGTCCTGACAGACACCCCGGACGAAATCGCTCTGAAGATTCGCCGCGCCAAGACAGATTCCGACGCGCTACCAAGCGACGTTGAGGGGCTGGGAGACCGTGCAGAAGCCCGCAATCTGGTAGCTATTTACGCGGCCATGTCAGACGAGACGATGTCTGACGTTCTGGCGCGTTTCGGTGGACAGGGCTTTGGCCCGTTCAAAAACGCTCTGGCCGATCTGCTCGTGGAAAAACTTGGGCCAGTTGCCACCGAGACAGCCCGCCTGATGCAGAACGAAGATCACATTATCTCCGTCCTGCGCGCTGGCGCCGACCGGGCCCGTGAAATTTCCGAGCCAATCGTGCAGGAAGCAGAACGCTTGGTCGGTTTTATTCGCTGATTTTTTTCTTCTTGGACGAGCGGGACACCGGCTCGTCCAGAAGATCCATAATTTCCGCAGCCGCTGCATCCGCAGGCGTACCCACAGCAGGAGAGAGCTTTTCCAGCACCTCTTCAAATGCCATCTGCTGCTTCTTTGCCGCTGCCGGATCATCAAGCAGCTTTGAGACCATATCCGCCAGCTTTTCAGGCGTGCAGTTCTCCTGCAACATTTCCGGCACGACTTCACGTCCTGCCAGCAGATTGACCATGGCCACGTATGGCACCTTGATCATCCGACGCGCCATCATCGCCGTTAGCGGATTCACCCGATACGTCACCACCATCGGCACATTGCCCATGGCAAGCTCAAGCGTGGACGTCCCCGACTTTGTCAGAGCGCACTGAGCCGCTGCAAACGCATCGTGTTTATCATGAATATCAGTCACGATATGCGGCTGTACGGGCCATTTACGAATAAGGTTGCGCACGGTCGGCGCAATGACTGGAGCAACCGGTATCACCGGGCAGATGTCCGGATGCGTCTTGCGCACAATGTCCAGCATCTTGCGAAAAACTGGCAACAGCTTCGGAACTTCAGAGCGTCGGCTTCCTGGCATCAAAATCAGGACGGGTGCCGTTTCAGGAATATTATGCCGCGTCCGAAAGCGTGCAGCGTTTCCCTGTCTTACACCCGACTGCAACACTGGATGACCGACGAACCGCGCTTCCAGTCCTCTCTGCGCAAACCATTCCGGCTCAAACGGTAAAAGGCAGAGTAACCGATCCCACAGCCCAGGGAATTCCTTGACGCGATTTTCGCGCCAGGCCCAGACCTGCGGTGCAACGTAATGAACGCGCTTGAAGCCGGAATTTTCAATTTTCTGAAGAAGTCGAAGTGCAAAACCCGGGCTGTCTATTGTGACAACCAAATCAGGCTTACGAAGCTCAATATCCTGAACAGCTTCCAGAAGCCGCTGCCGCAAATGTCTGACCCTCGGCAAGACTTCCACAAGCCCCATGACAGCCAGATCACTCATCGGGAACAGGCTATGCAGCCCAAGGGCTTCCATGCGGCCACCCCCGACTCCGGCAAACACCAGCGTCGGGTCCTGCGCATGAAGCGCCAGCATGAGACGTGCACCAATCACGTCTCCGCTGGCTTCCCCTGCCAGAATCCAAATCACGCGCCCATGCTGAGGCGTGGGAGCCCCCGGCTGAAAGGCCCTATTGCCCGGCTGATGCGCCAGTTCGGATTCTGGAAGAGAGTTCATCGGCGCAACGTAGCTCCTGTTGCCTTGAGAACCGCAGCTTCCACCGATTTGGAAAGCGCTTCAAGGCCGACATCCGTCAGACTTTCGGTCTGTGGCTGCAGGACAACCTCAACACCGAGAGAACGATGCCCTTCCGGCAGGCTACCACCTTCAAAGACGTCAAAGAGGCGAACATCCTGAATCAGGTTCCGGTCGGCCATACGAACGGCCTTGAGAACAGCCTGTGCTTCAACATCCGGCCCAGCAAGGAACGCGAAGTCACGACGCACTGGCTGTAGCGCTGAGAGCGCAGGAGGGGTCTTCTTTTTAGCCTTAGGCTGAGGGATACGATCCAGATACAGCTCGAACGCCACGACAGTCCCAGTCAGACCAAGCGCGCGTGCCGTGCGAGGATGCAGTTCACCAAAGCTACCCAGAACCAGCTTAGGACCCTGCCGTACCTGACCTGACCGACCCGGATGATAAAAGCCCGGAGCATCTGCCGTGACAGACAAAGAAGCTTCCGGAACACCAAGCGCGGTCAACGCGGCCGTCAGATCCGCCTTGGCGTCCCAGAGCGTTGCTTCCTGCGCAGCCTGACCGGGTTCACGAGCCGTCAATCCGCCTCGCAAGCCAGCAACACGCAGGTGCTGACCTTCGAAATCAAAACATGGACCGATTTCAAACAATGCACCTTCGCCAGAAAGCCCCAGACCACGCGCCAGATTACGGCCGAGTGCACGCGCCAGATTGACAAGCGGCGTCGGGCGCAACTGATCCAGATCCATGGCGATCGGGTTCAGCAAACGCTGCGTTTCGGGCACATCACCAAACAGAACTGCGTCTTCATGAGCAACGAAGGAGAAACCAACCGTTTCCATCATCCCACGTGCTGCACAGATACGGCGCATTAGCGCTGCACGCGCCTGAAGAGGCGTGACTGCCGGAGCCGCGACCATGGCCAACTGAGGGAGTGGCACAGCCGGCACAGCATCCAGCCCATAAAGACGCAGCACTTCCTCTATGAGGTCACATTCTGCTTCCATGCGCGGAACATTCGCTGCTGCCTTTGCGGCAACGTCCTCATCAAGTGTGACGGCCTGAGCCAGAACCTGACCGGACGCAACGTCATTCCTCCAGGAAGGAACGGCGAAAGTTGCCTCCTCGTCATTCCGCTCAACGACCTCGAAGCCGAGATGCTCCAGAGACCGCACCGCCTCATCCGCAGGAATAGTGACGCCACCCAACGTTGCCAGACGCTCAAAACGCAGCGTAGCCGTACGTTTCCAATTGGGGAGTTCGCCAGCTTCCGTGATTTCGCTCGGCTGACCACCACACAGGTCACGGATCATTGCTGTGGCCGCTTCGAGCCCGCTACGAACCAGCGCAGGATCAATGCCGCGCTCGAAACGCTGACGGGCATCCGTATGAATGGCGAGACGGCGGCCAGTCAGAGCAATCCGAACAGCATCGAACAACGCGGATTCAACAAACACGTCTGTCGTGTTCTCATCCACACCGCTCTGCTGACCACCCATGATGCCCGCAAGCGACTGCACACCAGCATCATCGACGATCACCATATCGTCCGTCCCCAGGACGTACTCATTGCCATCCAGCGCCGTGAAAGTCTCACGTGCCGCGTGGGTCACGGTCAGGGTGCTGCCAGAAAGTTTCGCAACATCAAAGACATGCAGAGGCCGACCGAGATCATATGTGAGGTAGTTCGTGACATCCACCAGAGCCGAAATCGGCTTCACGCCAACCGCCTGAAGACGGCGCTGCAGCCAACTCGGGCTTGGACCATTCTTCACGCCACGAATGACACGGCCTACCACGTACGGGCAGTCAGGATTTTCGGACTTCCACGAGATCGGTGATTCGAAATCACCCTCAAGAGCTTCCGTCAGCCATGGCTTGAGATGACCAATGCCAGCTGCAGCCAGATCACGCGCAATACCGCGAATGCTCAGCGCATCGCCACGGTTCGGTGTAATCGCGATTTCAATGACCGGGTCATCAAGCTCGGCGTAAGTCGCATAAGCCTCACCGATCGGAGCCGTTTCTGGCAGTTCGGCAATACCGTTGCTCTCCTCACCAAGACCCAGCTCACGCAGGGAACACAGCATACCTCCGCTTTCCTCACCGCGGATTTTGCCCTTCTTGATGGTGATATCCAGCCCCGGAACATACGTCCCCGGAGGCGCAAAAATCACATGGAGGCCAGTACGTGCATTCGGTGCACCGCATACGACCTGCAAATCTTCATAACCCGCACCAGCAGCGACGCGGCAAAGTTGAAGACGGTCCGCATCCGGATGGCGATGTGCTTCCAGAATTTTGGCCGTTCTAAAACCTGCCAGCTTCTCGGCGGGGTTTTCAACGCTCTCAACTTCAAGACCGATGCCGTTCAGACGGGCACAGATCTCTTCGCAAGACGCTGTAAAATCAAGATGTTCACGCAGCCAGGAGAGAGAGAACTTCATGTCACACGCCCTCCGTCAGCGTGGCGGGAGAGAAAGCGGAAAATCCGTAGTGACGCAGCCAGCGCAGGTCACTCTCATAGAACGACCGCAGATCCGGAATACCATTCTTGAGCATGGCCAGACGCTCAACGCCCATGCCAAACGCAAAGCCCTGCCACTCCGCCGGATCAAGCCCACAATTGGCCAGCACGCGCGGGTGCACCATGCCGGACCCCAGAACTTCCAGCCAATCGGACCCTCCGCCAATCTCGCCTGTCGCCTTGGACCAACCGATATCCACTTCCATGGAAGGCTCAGTAAATGGGAAATAAGATGCACGGAAACGCACCGGCAGATTAGGCTTGTCGAAGTAGACGCGCAGGAACTCGATCAGGCAGCCCTTGAGGTGCCCAAGAGTAATATTGCGATCAATGACCAGACCTTCGCACTGATGGAACATCGGCGAATGGGTTGCGTCATGATCGGCACGATACGTGCGGCCGGGAGCAATGATGCGGATGGGTGGCTTCTGACCAATCATGGTCCGGATCTGAACGCCAGACGTCTGGGTCCGGAGAACACGCGGTTCATTGCTGCCTGATTTGGGCGGAAGATAAAAAGTATCGTGCTCGGTCCGTGCCGGATGGTGATCCGGCGTATTGAGTGCCGAGAAATTATGCCATTGGCTTTCGACATCAGGCCCTTCCGCGACGGAAAAACCCATGGCGCCAAAGATGGCTGTCATTTCTTCAATGGTGCGGCTGATCGGATGAATGGCACCTGTCACCACAGAAGGGGCAGGCATCGTGATGTCCACCCGTTCGGCTTTCAGGCGTGCTTGAAGCGCTTCCTCTTCAATCTCCCGACCGCGATCTTCGATCACCTTGGTCAATTCGTCCCGCAGGCGGTTTAAAGCCTGTCCGCGCAGTTTGCGCTCTTCGGGGTCGAGTTTGCCAAGCTGTTTGAGCAGCCCGGTGAGAGCGCCAGACTTGCCCAGCGTTCCAACGCGAACGGCATCCCATTGCGCGCGGTCCTGAGCAGCGCCCAGCGCAGCAAGAGTTTCATTCTTCAGCGTGTCGAGATCGTCAGCCATACCGCCCATCGCTTACAGTACAAATACAAAACGGGCCGCCCTGATAACAGGACGGCCCGCCAGTCACCAGCCCCCACACGTGGGGATCAGGTCTGAATAGCTCAGGCTGCGAGAGCGGCCTGTGCCTTCTTGACGATTTCTGCGAAAGCAGCTGCGTCGTCGAAAGCAATGGCAGCAAGAACCTTACGGTCGATCTCGATGCCAGCCTTGTCCAGGCCATTGATGAACTTGCTGTACGTCAGACCGTGCTCACGGACAGCAGCGTTGATACGCTGGATCCACAGAGCGCGGAAATCACGCTTCTTGTTGCGACGGTCGCGATACGCATAGCGCAGCGCCTTCTCAACGCGCTCGAGAGCAATACGGTAGTTCGTAGACGAACGGCCGCGGTAACCCTTGGCGAGATCGAGAACTTTCTTGTGACGGGCGTGCGTCGTTACGCCCCGCTTAACACGTGCCATGTACCTTAATCTCCCTTAGAGCCCGTAGGGCGCCCACTGCTTGATGGTCTTTGCGTCCATATCCGTCATGGTCTGAGGACCACGGTTGGTGCGCTTCATCTTCTGCGGGCGGTTGATAAGGCCGTGACGCTTGTTGCCTGGGCCGCACATTACCTTGCCGGTCGCGGTGATCTTGAACCGCTTCTTGACCGACGACTTCGTCTTCATCTTGGGCATTTCGGTCTCCCTCGCCGTAAACGATTGGTCCCACCGAAGCGGGACTCTGCACGGCCGGGCATGCCACTTATGGCCCGGACGCGTACACGGAGCGGCTGCCTTATCCCATCGAACTGATTCCGCCAAGGACTTTATTTTCTTTAGCGCGCAAGCAAAAGACGCCTCTTTGTTCAAGTCACGTCACTGTGATCTCACTCACAGTGACGTGAGCAACATGAACCATCTGACATCTTGATTCTTAAAGCGCTTCTATGTGTTTGTCCGAAGGTCAAGTGCTGCACCAAATAACAGCTCTAGGAACATCATGAGCACATCATCCCGGCCAGGGCTCTGGGCCCTGATCACGGCCGCGGTCTTCGCGCTTTGCGGCGCGATCCTCACCGTGGGAGGCGCATGGGCCGCTTCCCTCGGCGGCCCTCTGTATTATCTCCTTCTCGGCATCGCACTTCTTGCGACCGCCTTCCTCGCATGGCGCCGTAACCCGGCTGCCCTGTGGCTCTTTGCTGCTGTAGTGTTCGCGACGGTCGTATGGGAACTCTCCGTGGTCGGTCTCGACCTCTGGGCACTGGTTCCCCGCTCCGACATCGTGATCATTCTTGGCATCTGGCTGCTGATCCCGTTCGTGTCCCGTCAGATCGGTGGCACACGCGCATCTGTCCTTCCCCTGGCAGGCTCCGTCGGTCTCGCCGTACTGGTTCTTGCTGCCGGTCTTTTCACAGACCCGCACGACATCAGCGGCAACCTGCCAACAGAGCTGACCAACGCAGCACCGGTTGACGCAGATAACGTTCCAGATAGCGAGTGGCACGCCTATGGCCGCACGCAGGCTGGCGATCGCTGGTCTCCGCTGAAGCAGATCAACTCGTCCAACGTTCAGAACCTCAAGGTGGCATGGCACATCCACACCAAGGATCTGATGGGACCGAACGATCCAGGCGAAGCAACCAACGAAGTCACGCCGATTGAATTCGACAACACGCTGTATCTGTGCTCGCTGCACCAGAAGCTCTGGGCCGTTGATGCCGCAACGGGTCACGTCAAATGGACGTTCGATCCACGCCTGCAGATCAACCCTGGCTTCCAGCATCTGACGTGCCGTGGTGTGAGCTTCCACCAGACGCCAGCCGATGCCACGGACAGCGATGGCAACCCTGCTCCGACCGATTGCGCCAAGCGTATCGTTCTGCCGGTCAACGATGGCCGCCTTGTCGAAGTCGATGCAGAAACCGGGCAGAAGTGCTCTGGCTTCGGCAACGATGGCGAACTGGATCTGCGCCTGCCGAACCAGCCTTACACCACGCCGGGCATGTATGAACCGACGTCTCCGCCGGTCATCACCGACAAGCTGATCATTGCCAACAGCGCCATCACCGATAACGGCTCCATCAAGCAGGCATCGGGCGCAACGCAGGCATTTGACGTTTATACCGGCAAGCGCGTGTGGGTGTTTGACGCATCCAACCCTGACCCGAACCAGATGCCAGACCCGGATCATCCGGTCTTCCATCCGAACTCTCCAAACTCCTGGATCGTGTCGTCCTACGACAAGAACCTGAACCTCGTTTACATCCCAATGGGCGTAGGTACGCCGGATCAGTGGGGCGGTTACCGCACCAAGGAATCCGAGCGCTTTGCTCCGGGTATCGTCGCGCTGAACGCAGAGACGGGTAAGCTGGCCTGGTATTACCAGACCGTTCACCATGACCTGTGGGACATGGACGCCCCGTCCCAGCCGAGCCTCGTAGACATCACGTCGAAAGACGGCACGATTGTTCCGTCCATCTACGTTCCGACAAAGACTGGCGACATTTTCGTTCTTGACCGTCGTACGGGCAAGGAAGTCGTCCCGGCTCCGGAAACACCTGTTCCTGGTGGCGCCGCACCGGGCGATCACACCAGCCCAACGCAGCCGATGTCTCAGCTGAGCCTACGTCCGAAGGCCCCCCTCTCCGATTCCGATATCTGGGGTGGCACGATCTTCGACCAGATGTTCTGCAGCATTTACTTCCACTCCCTTCGCTATGAAGGTCCGTTCACGCCGCCGTCACTCCAGGGATCTCTGATCTTCCCGGGCGACCTCGGCATGTTCGAATGGGGTGGTCTGGCTGTCGATCCGCAGCGTCAGGTGGCTTTTGCCAACCCTATCTCGCTGCCGTTCGTTTCCCGTCTGGTGCCCCGTGGTCCGGGTAACCCGCTATGGCCGGAACCGAACGCAAAGGGCTCTGGTGGCGAAACTGGTCTGCAGCCGAACTACGGCATCCCCTATGCTGTTGATCTGCATCCGTTCATGGACCCGGTCCTGCTGCCGCTTGGCATCAAGATGCCTTGCCGTACACCGCCTTGGGGTTATGTGGCCGGTATCGATCTGCGCACCAACAAGGTGGTCTGGCAGCATCGTAACGGTACGCTCCGTGACTCCATGCACGGCAGCTCCCTGCCCATTCCGCTGCCTCCGATCAAGATCGGCGTCCCGAGCCTCGGCGGCCCGCTCTCCACGGCTGGCAACGTTGGCTTCCTGACAGGCACGATGGACTACTACATCCGCGCCTACGACCTGACGACAGGCAAGACCCTGTGGCAGGATCGCCTCCCAGCTGGCGCGCAAGCCACGCCAATGACCTATGCGGTCAATGGAAAGCAGTTCGTTGTCACTTATGCTGGTGGCCACAACTCCTTCCCGACCGTTATGGGCGACGATCTGATTGCTTACAGCCTCGCTGATCAGAAGTGATCATTGAGTAAGCCATTGGTTATCGAGAAAAAGGGGTACCTTCGGGTGCCCCTTTTTTTGTCTTCAAGTCCCGGCAAAAGCTTTCTAAGTTCTCGTTACGTTATGAAATATATTCCATAAAGTAAGGGCGTCATGCATTTTTCTCGATCTGGAATGGCTCTGGCCATCTTTGGGCTCATCGCCGTCGTTCCGTCTCCAGCCCACAGCGATGATACTGTTTCCGTAACGGCGGTGCTGGATCCGAGCCATCACGGACGTCTCATCTATCCGCCGGCTGAACTTGAACTGCGGCATTCGGGATCGGCACATATTGTCTGCGTCATCACAAAGGACGGTCAGCCTCAAAGCTGTGAAACTTCAGCGAGCGCACCGGATTTCGCACTTGCAGCAGAAGCCTATGCCTATTCATCCAAGTTTCTTCCGGCATACCAGGACAGCAAACCCGTTGAAGGCCGCTGGGAAAAGACCATTCCCTTCCAGGCCCAGGGAACAGCAACCGTCCCCGTCGTGGATCATCAGCACACTCCACGCCCCTACTATCCAGACTTTGCGAACGACAGAAATATTACAGGAAGAGTAGCCGTCACCTGTCAGGTTGATACTGCAGGCATCGCGCATGACTGCATCGCCAGCCCGGGGCCCGAAATTTTACGACGGGCAGCGCTCGCTTATTTCACGCTGGCCAGATACCTTCCGGCTATGAAAGACGGGCAACCCATCTCAGCCCCCTATCATGGCAACATAAACTGGGAGTCAGACGCGAAAGACCGGAACGACGGGTTCCGCTGAAATCTTGTGTCTGCACGCTGGTCCATTCCATAATCAGCATCGAAAGCCCTGTCGGTTCAGGGCAAAAAACTGCACAGAGGCTATTCATGACCCTTCGCAAATTTGCTCTTCTTGCCTTCGCTACCATCGCTTTCGGCGGCCAGTTCGCACATGCCAAATCTCAGCCCTGCCGGGACGCCAAAGGCAAATTCACAAAGTGTGAAGCACCAAAGAAGCCGAAGGCCTGCCGGGATGCCAAAGGCAAGTTCACCAAATGTGACGTAACAGCTCCGCAAGTTGCTCAGCCTGCTCACTAAGCTCAAACAAAAAAGCCCCTGTCAGCAGACGCTGGCAGGGGCTTTTTTGAAAGACTGAGATCGTTAGGCAGCAGCACGCTTGAGGATGGCCTGAGCCATTGCCTCAACGCCATTTCCACGGTTCGTGGACAGTGCTTTGACCAGCCCCATATTATGCAAAAAGACCGGGCTCGTCTGAAGGACCTCTTCACGGCTCCGCCCTGAATACACCCTTAGCAAAAGGGCTACCAATCCCTGAACAATGGCCGCATCTGAAGCGCCAGCAAAGAAGAGCTTACCATCACGGTCTTCCGCTTCGAGCCAGACCTGGCTTTGACACCCCGGAACACGGTGGACATCGTCCTGCCATTCCGAAGGGAAAGCCGGAAGTTTGCGGCCCATTTCAATAATATACTGATACCGCTCCATCCAGTCGTCGAACATCGCCAGTTCGGCTTCAATTTCCTCGATGGCAGCGGTCGCCGTCTCTTCCTGAGGGGCAAGAAAGGCATCTCTCACAAAAAACGTCTCCGTCACAGGATAAAGCGGCTCAAATCACCCTTGCGGGCAAGCGGCGCCACCCTGTCACGAACATCCTCTGCCGTCACCCTCACGGTCTCGCCTTTCCGGTCAGATGCAGTAAATGAGACGTCCTCCAGCAGCTTTTCCAGAACTGTTGCCAAACGGCGGGCCCCAATGTTTTCAACCCGCTCGTTAATATCAGCCGCCAGTTCCGCCAAAGCATCCACGGCATCGTCACCGAATTCCAGCGTCACACCTTCTGTACCCAGCAGACTCACATACTGCTTCAGAAGCGAATGCTCAGGCTCCAGCAGAATACGCTTCAAATCGTCTCTGCTCAGGCCAGCCAACTCCACACGAATAGGCAGACGCCCCTGCAATTCCGGCAGAAGATCTGAAGGCTTGGCAATGTGAAAGGCTCCGGACGCGATAAACAGGATATGGTCCGTCTTCACCGAGCCATACTTCGTGCTGACGGTCGTCCCCTCAATCAGCGGAAGAAGGTCACGCTGCACGCCTTCACGAGAGACATCTCCGCTGCGCGTTCCATGCTCAGATGTCGCACAAACCTTGTCGATTTCATCCAGGAACACAATGCCATGGTTCTGGGTGTGCTCTATGGCTTCGCGCGTCAGGGCTTCATCATCCAGAAGTTTGTCCGCTTCCTCACGGATTAACTGCTCGCGGGCCACCGAAACCTTCAGTTTCTTGCGTGAAGGCATCCGGTTCATGAACCCCTTCATCATATCGTTGAAACTGATGACCTGCCCGGGCTGGAGACCTGGAATATCGCTGCTCTCCTTACCGCGCTGTGGATCAGGAGCAATCTGGATTTCAATTTCTTTGTCTTCTAAAGCGCCATCTCGCAGCATCTGGCGAAACTTCACCTTGGTGTCGGCCGTCGCGCCTTCTCCAACCAGCGCATCAACGAGCCGGGTTTCGGCGGCGGCCTCAGCTTTCTCCTGCACGTCTTTGCGGCGTCCATCCCGCAGCATGGTCAGAGAGACCTCGACAAGATCCCGGACAATACTGTCCACGTCCCGCCCGACGTAGCCAACTTCCGTAAACTTGGTCGCTTCCACTTTCAGGAACGGAGACTGCGCCAGCTTGGCCAGTCGACGGGCGATTTCTGTCTTGCCGCAACCTGTAGGGCCAATCATGAGAATGTTTTTGGGAACAACCTCATCCTTCAAGCCTTCAGGAAGCTGGGACCGGCGCCAGCGATTACGCATCGCGATGGCAACTGCACGTTTTGCGTCGGACTGACCAACAATAAAGCGATCAAGCTCGGATACGATTTCGTGGGGGGCAAAATTTGGAACAGACATCTCAGGAGGCCTCCCCGCCTAGTGTTTCCAGCGTCACGGAATAGTTCGTGTAAACGCAGATATCACCGGCAATTTTCATGGACCGACGCGCGATTTCCTCGGCGCTCAGGCCCTCCACCGTCATCAATGCCCGCGCTGCAGACAGTGCGTAATTTCCGCCGGAGCCAATGGCCACAATGCCGTCTTCCGGCTCCAGCACATCGCCATTTCCGGTCAGGGTGAAAGAGCGGTCTGCGTCAGCCACCAGCATCATGGCTTCCAGACGCCGCAGATAGCGGTCCGTGCGCCAGTCTTTCGCCAGTTCGACGCAGGCCCGCTCAAGCTGCCCTGGATACCGCTCAAGTTTCGCTTCAAGTCGCTCCAGCAGGGTAAAGGCGTCAGCCGTGGCACCGGCAAAACCCGCAAGGATATTGCTGTGAGGGCCAATTCGCCGAACCTTGCGAGCATTACCCTTGATAACGGTCTGCCCGAGGGAGACCTGGCCGTCCCCCGCCATGGCCACCCGGCCATCGCGACGGACACAAAGAATGGTCGTGCCATGCCAGCCGACCGGATCGTGGGGAGTGATTTGGTAAGACATCACTCAAAAAGATGGTGCGGATATAGCGCCTGACAAGAGGACCTCTCCTGTCAGGTTATATTGCCTCCTGCATCAGCCGCCTGATCGCATCCTGTAGTCCCTTCTGCGTAAAGGGCTTGGGCAATGGCTCATTTTCAGACTGGGTATCTGTGTGGCCACTGATGAACAGCACTTTGAGATGCGACATTTTTTCCATCAGGATGGCTGCACAGGTCGGTCCATCATGGTCGGGCATGCGCATATCAATCACCGCCAGATCGAAGGGTCCCTTTTCATCTGTCAGCGCCAGAGCCTCGGACAGAGAAGATGCAGAAGCAACCTCATGCCCGTCCTGACGAAGAAAACCCTCCGTCACCATGCGAACCGGCGCCTCATCATCGACAACCAATACCTTCAGGGAACGCGGTTTCTCATCTTCCGCAGCCCGATCTGCCACAACATCGCTCCTGACGACCGGAAGCAGCAATGTCATGCACGTCCCTTTGCCGGGCGTGCTGTCCACAACGATTTCGCCATAACTCCGGCTCAGGAACCCATACACACTGGAAAGGCCCAGCCCTGTTCCACGCCCGACATCCTTGGTGGTGAAAAATGGATCGAAAATCCGTTTCATCACCTCGGGTGACATGCCCTCACCTTCATCGACCACATCAATGGCCACCGCACGATCCAGGCAACATTCCGGAGGCAGCGTCGTGAATTTCTGCCCCACTACACGCGCCGACACCGACACTGTCCCACCCTGCGTCATGGCATCCCGAGCATTCACACAGAGGTTCAGAAGCGCCATTTCAAGCTGATCCTGATCCGACCAGACCGCGGGGAAATCAACAGGCATTTCCTCAAGAGACAGTTTACAGGCCACACTTTTTTCACCGCTTCGCCGCTTGAGACTTTGAACCAGAAGCGCTTCCAGCCCCGGCAGAAGATCCTGCAACGCCACCGGCGCCAGACGCGCTTCACGCGGACGTCCAAACTGAAGTAGCCGCCGTGTCAGCACAGCACCACGCTGCGCAGATTCCATAGCGTTCTTCACCAGAGCACTGGATGTCTCATCCAGGTCCACCATGTCTTCCAGCAGTTCCAGAGACCCGGAAATAGCAGCAAGCAGATTGTTGAAATCGTGCGCGATCCCCCCAGCCAACGTACCAAGAGACTGAAGCTTGTCCGCCTGCCGCAGACGGCTTTCCATCAGCACTCGCTGCGTAACGTCCCGATCCATGCTGACCTGCCATCGGTCTTCCGTCGGAACGCCCTGCGGCCACGCCAGAGAAAGGCGGCTCAATTCGTGCCAGCGCTGAACGCTTCCTCCGTCATGATCGGGCAGAACTTCAGCAACCAGTCGCTCTTCCTGCCCCGTACTACGGACATTCTCGCGCATTTGCTGAACATCATCACGCAGTACTTCCGGGAAGTGCATCAGTTCGTCGTTAAAATCCTGTACAACGTCTTTCACATTGCTCCGAATACAGCGCCCCTGAGCATCAGAAAAAACAAGACCCATCGGAAGGGCATCCATCAAGCCCCGCAACAGAGCCTGCTCCGTCTGCAGCGCCCGTTGGGCAATACAATGCTGCGTCACTTCCCCGACCAAAGACCGAAGCGCATCCGAATCCCAGGGTTTGTGCACGTAAGCCTGCACCTGTCCAAGGTTCAGGGCAGACACCACGGCATCCAAATCCGCATAGCCCGTCAGCAGAATACTGCGCGCATCCGAAAACTCGCGCGCCCGCATCAAAAGCTGATCCCCCGTCAGTCCAGGCATCCGCTGATCGGAGATAATGGTGGCAACATCCGGATGCGCCCGCAAAAGCTCCAGAGCTCGCAGCGGATCCGTCGTTGCAAGAATTTCGTACTGGTCTTCCAGCAGATCTTCCAGGGCGACAAGGATTTCTTCCTCGTCATCCACCAGCAAAATACGGGGACGTAATGGCCCCTTCACGCTCCACACACTCATACGGAACGTCCCGTTGCCACCGGCCCGTCTTCCGTCATTGTGACGGGAAGGCTGAGCCGGAAACACGCCCCTATTCCACGGCCATCCGGCAAATGGGCATCTGTAATTTCGATAATGCCATCATGGGCTTCCATCACACTATAAGCGATCGCAAGCCCCAACCCCGTGCCTGTTCCAACCGGCTTGGTTGTGAAGAACGGATCGAACACCCTATTTCTCAGTTCCATCGGCAAACCCGGGCCATCATCGCTGATCGTCATGTCATACCGGCCATTTTCAAGACGGGACTTGATCACAATACGCCCCTGCACAGGGCCGCCCTCAGGCGAGATGTCAGCCAATGCATCGGCTGCATTGGAAATAATATTCATAACCACCTGATTCAGAAACGCAGGCTGACAGACCAAATGCGCCGGAGCCTGCAAATCCTTTTCAATTCTAATGTCCGGACCAAGCTTATGTCCCAGCAACGCCAATGCTGTCTCAAGTGCACTGGGAACATCGACTGTCTGGAATGAACTTTCATCCAGCCGGGAAAATCGCCGGAGACTCAAAACGAGATTCTGAATCCGCTGCAACCCGAGCTTCATGGATTCCAGACGTGAAATCCCCTTCTGCATGAGCGGCGCCCCATCCTCTGGACTCCCCATCGCCTGAAGGCGCTTGAGCGTCCGCTCCACTGTGTCGGCATGGGCGATTGTGAAGGCTAGCGGATTGTTAATCTCATGAGCGATACCCGCCACCAGCTCACCCAACGAAGCCATCTTGGCAGTCTGCACGAGTTTCGACTGCGCCTGAATCAACTGTTCGTTTGTGCGCGCTAATTCCATATTGGCCTGCGCCAGTGCTTCAGCCATTTCGGCCTTCGCCCTTGCCGCTTCTAAAGTAAGCGCATTCTGCTGCCGCTCAATTTCCTGCTGCCGGAACTCATCCTGCGCCATACGTCTTTGCGCAAGCGTCCTGATCCGCATGGCGAGGGCTTCGATGGCAATGTCGCTGGGAACCAGATCGTCAATGCCGGCCTCGAAGAATTCACCGGAAGATTGCCTCCGGAAGCGTGAGGCCTCCACGATACCAAGCGTTCGGAACGGAATTCCACCGGCTTCCAGAACAGCCTGACGGCGTGCATCCAGAAGACGGCAAAACTTGAGATCCTCATCTCCGCTCCCCAGTTCCAGAACCAAACAGTCAGGACCATCTGCGCCGCGCAACCATCCACCATCAATCAGATCGTCTGAACGCTCGATAGACGTGACCGTATGCCCATCACGCCAGAGCAGCTCACCCAACGTTGTCTCAGGTGCATCTTCAGTAATCTCTTCGTCTTCCTCCTCTTCACGGGGAGAATTGACGATGACAATTCTTGCCCGGCGAAAGCGAGAGGCTTCATCCACCTGAAGAAGCTCCGGTCCTTCCCGAAGCAAAGCGCGCATCCGCAACACCAGCAGGTCAGGATGAGCGGATTTGGAAATATAGGCATCTGCCCCACTTTCCAGCCCCTCTCGCTCACCGCCGGGAAAAGCATCTTCCGTCAGCATCAGGATCGGAATGGTGCGTGTCAGGGCATCCAACCGCAAACGCCGCGCCAACTGCCCACCCGTCATGCCGGGCAGCTCAGAGCACACGACCACAAGGTCAGGCATCAGATCCTCAACCGTTCCCAAAGCAGCTTCACCGCTGCCGAGACAGGTCACGGTGAAGCCTTCCTTTAGAAGAACACGCCAGATCCGCTGGGCATGAGCATCATCCGGCTCCACGAGCAGAACACGTGCGGTCTCTGTGGCTCCGAGCGGAGCTTTAAGATCAGAATGCAGCATGAGAATGACGGAATGTTTGCATTAACGGCCTCTTGCAGCTAGTCCGAAGCTGATGTTCGTCCGATTTCCAAGGGGCGAAGATAACTCCCGTTACCGGATCAGTGGAAGCCGTATCTCATGGACATTCAGCCCTCGCGCAACCTGACGGATCGCCTGCTCAACTCCCGCAGCGGGGAAAGCGGCCCTCTTTCAACCGGCGCGCTGATCCGGACGGGCATCTGGTCCATCTGCTATTTCGCCTTCTACTTTGCCCAGCAGGTCGCAGAGCTTCTCGCTCCGCTTCTCCTGATTCTTGGTCTTGGCTGGTATATCCTTCCGCACATCGTGAACGCCATTACGACAAGTGCTGCGAGTGCCGACCCGCAGGCGAAAGACATCATGAACCATGTGGCGGGCACCCTGCCGACCCACCTTCAGATCGGCAGTCACCTGCTAACCCCAGGCTCCCTCATGTTCGACGGCTTTCTCCTGATGGGACTTGCCGCAATTGGAGCGACCCTGTCCGCACTGGCCGCTCGCAACATGTAAGACCCAGGCTCAGGGAGTAAGGAGATGGCCGATACCCGGCCATAAAGTCACGAGCTCCCCAGCCTTCCAGTGCCATAGTGCGGCCACGCCTCCGCCGACCACCACAAGACTGAGCCCCCACGCGGCACTCCAAGTCCCAAGACTTCCAATCATTTTCGTCCCGACAGTCTCGGGTTTACCCAGACCGTGGGTTACTGTCCGGGAATGTAGAACAAACGCATGTTTCGCAGCGTCCCGTGCTTCGGACGCGCTTAGTCCAACAGGATAAGACTGTGATGTTTCAGGGCCTGGAGGCTCTTCAGTCTCAGCCTTGAGCAAGGACAAGTCATCAGGCGGAATTTGCGCAAGCTCAGCCTCCTGCGCCTCTTGTAAAGGCCAGCTATCCCCACAGTTCGCGCAACGCAGCCGCCGCGCCTGCTCCAAAAGTGAATCAGGCACTTCAAAAACAGCATGACAGTGGGGACATTCAACACGCATCACGGTATCCTTCAAAAATCAGACCGTACCGGCCTCGGTCTGACCTCAACTGGGTTGCCCATATGACGAGGTTGTCGTTAATAAATGGTTAATACGCCTGCAACACCTTTGATCGTTTTCATATGATCCGCCTGCGCGATGTCTCCCTGAAACCTGCTGGCGTTGGGCAGCCTGTTCTGCACGGCATGACCCTGACAATCCCTCAGGGAGAATTCCGCTGGCTTCTCGGGCCATCAGGCGCAGGCAAATCCAGCCTTCTCAAGCTTCTGACACTCGGGGCAAAACCCGCCTCAGGCCAAATGGATATTCTCAACACCCCAGTCACGGGCGCCAGCCGAAGCACTCTACGGAACCTGAGAAGACGTATCGGGTTCGTCCCACAGGATTACCGCCTGATCGGAGAGTGGAATGTTTTTGACAACGTCGCCCTCCCGTTGCGTCTGCGCGGGCGCTCCGAACGCGATATTCGACAGGAGGTTTTTGCCGTCCTGGACTGGCTGGATGTTTCCCCGCATGCCCATTCCCGACCGACCACTCTTTCCGGGGGCGAACAGCAGCGTGTTGCCATTGCACGCGCCCTGATCGGACGACCCGATATCCTTCTTGCCGATGAACCAACAAACGCTCTTGAGGATTCTCAGGCCAGACGCCTTCTTGCAACGTTCCAGGAACTGATTGATCTGGGAACAACCGTGATTGTCGCGACGCATAACGAAGGCCTCGTGCGCGATGCTCCCGCCCCATCCATCATGCTTCGTGATGGCACGCTCGATCCGCATGCAAATGAGGCGATAGCGTGAGCCGCCGCGTCTCTCCCGGTCTGCGCTCAGGCAGCCTCCCTCTGCTTGTTGCTCTCATGACCCTGCTGGCTGGCTTGGCTCTTGCTGGTTTGACCGGTGTTCAAGCGCTTGCAGATGGCTGGGCGCAGGCGGCCCAAAGTGCTGCAACGATCGAAATCCCGACGGACATTCCAAACGCCTCAGATCGCACGGACGCACTCATTCACGCTCTCAAAGCCTTGCCGGGCGTTACCAACCTGCAAAAGCTTTCCACAGACAAAGTGCAGGATCTACTGGCGCCCTGGCTTGGCCAGCCTACGGATTCACGGAAAGGCTTGCCGGGCCTCTCACTGCCCACCGTCCTCATCGTCGCCCACACGCCTGACGCTAACCTAAGCTCCACTGTTCATGAGACGTTACCCGAAGCCATTGTTCAGGAAGACATGCAGTGGGGCCAGAGGCTTGAACATTTGGGCACAAGCCTCGTCGGATGCGCCTGGCTTGCTGTTATCCTGATCGCAGCGATTGCCGTTTTATCCATTGGCATCACTGTCCGCCGCTCTGTCGCTGCCCAGAAACGGGCTGTGGAAATCGTGCATTCCCTTGGCGCCGGGGACTTTACAATTTCCAGCCATATTGCCGGTCGGGCTGCACTCCTCAGCTTTATGGGCGGCGTGGCTGGCCTCGTCCTCCTCACGCCACTGACAACCTCCCTTGCCACAACCCTCGCCCCCTTCACGCATCAGGCCACCGTCCCAAGCACCTTTCCGACAACACTAGATGGCTGGTGGACGACACTCCGCATTTTACCTCTCAGCCTCCTGAAAGAGCTCGGTGCCCTGCCCGTCATTGCGGCTCTTCTGGGATGGATCACAGCTCAGGGCGTTGTGCTCGTGTGGCTTCGTCGATTGCCGTGAAGGCCTTTCTTTCCTCGCTGTTTCTTATTGCCGTGCTCTGGTCGGCTGGCTTCGTCTGGTTCATCCACGATTCCCGACAGCCACCGCACGTTGCCACTGTCTGCGATGGCATCGTCACCCTCACAGGCGGCCAATCCCGTATCGAAACCTCCCTCACCCTTCTCAAGGGCGGATATGGCCAGCTTCTACTGATTTCTGGCGTAGGGCCCCATGTTACACTCGATCAACTTGTGCGCCTTCAGAACCAGACCCTTTCCAACGATTTGGCCAGCCGTGTCACTCTGGGCCGCCGCGCCGTCAGTACGATTGGTAATGCGTATGAGATCACGACGTGGGCCAGAGATCACAAGATGCACAGCCTGCTGGTCGTTACCGCTGGCTACCACATTCGCCGCGCCATTATAGAGCTCAGCCGGACTGCCCCAGATCTGGAACTCGTGCCTTATCCGGTTCTCCCGCCAGCTCTGGAAGCGCCACTGTCCCGCCAGACCCTGCACTTACTCATCCGGGAATATTTCAAACTTCTGGGCGCAGAACTTAGTAATCTGACGGGCTTACCAGACGGCAAGATTGGCCTTACGCCTCACTAAGGCCTCTTGTGCAACCGCAGCTTTTCTGGTGAGCAGACAAAATTATGAGCATTCTTCGCGGCCTGCTGTTCAATCTTTATTTCCTGATCCTCACAGTCATCATGGGCCTCGGGGCAATCCCGATCCGCCTTATGAAGCGACAGGATCTGGCACTCTCTTACGCCAAACTGTGGTCCAGAGCAGTGCTGTTCGGATTTGCACAGCTTTGCTCCGTGAAAATTGAAGTTTATGGTCGGGATAATATTCCTGCAGGCCCAAGCCTGATTGCATCTCAGCATCAGTCCTTCTTCGATGGCTTCGTCTGGATGGATCTGGTTCCCCTACCGACCTACATCATCAAGGCGGAACTGACTAAAATACCCCTCGTCGGCCCCATGCTCGTTCTGAGCGGTATGATCCCTGTGGAACGAAGCGCCGGATCTAAAGCCCTGCGCACCATGATGAAAGACAGCGCACGCGCTCACGCATCTGACAGACAGATTATTATCTTTCCTGAAGGCACACGCACACTCCCCGGAGAGCGCCACCCCATCCAACCGGGCATTATTGCTTTAGCCCGACAGGCTAATGTCCCTGTCGTGCCGGTCGCCACCAATTCCGGCCTTTTCTGGGACCGATCTCCCTGGCGGAAAAAACCTGGTGTTTTGAAGGTCGTCATCGGCGCGCCACTCCCCTCCACAGAGGGACGCGACGGCTTCACGACCGCGCTGAACGAAGCATGGGATGAACTGTGCGCAACCCATGAATTACCGCGCAATACTGTGGATAACTCTGTGGAGCTTCAGAGAGTTTAACAGCCGCCGGAACAGAAGGAGTTTTGGGGCGACAGGCTTTGGGCGAATCTCAAGAAACCCAACAGTTTCCATACGTAGCTAAAAAACCCTGTTTTTCTGCGGTTTTCAGCTATTTCCTGACCTCAATTTTCTCAGATCGCCTTCCATAGACTCGGCTGTCAAACAATGACTGCACGCGGAATGCTGTTTTGGGGATAAAATACCGTCCATCGAACCAGCCTCTTTATCCAGTTACACAAAGACAGGCCCAGTGAACCCAGTTTCCAATACTGCCCGTTACCTGAAAATCACGCTTGTCATCTTCTGTTTCATTACAGTTGTGGCGGCTGCAGATACCGCCCTGTGGCATCACGTCACCACCAGAATGCAGGCACAAATTGAAAACGAAGTCGCGAACCTGAAAGCAACAGGATGGTCCGTAGAGACTGGAGAAGTTCGACGTGGAGGCTGGCCTTTCGGAGCATGGATCGAAATTCAGAAACCCCAACTCAGCCATAAAAATTTTCCTGCCCAACCATTCGAAGCTGGTTGGGCAGGTGAGACTTTCAGGCTTGGCGGACCATGGACGGAACTCGTCAGAAACGGCCTCACCGTCTCCCTTCCTGGTCGTCAGGCTGCGCGCATTATCACTTCTTCGGCCAGAGCAACCATTCTCACAGAAACTTTGAGACTGCACATCTCAGAGGACGGAACCGTAATGTTCCATGCTCCTTCTGCCCAAGTCGCCGTCGCAATGAACCTTGTGGATCAGACAGTCGCGCTGTCCCGCCTTTCTGGACGCATCCTCATCCAATCCCAGGCCCCAGCGGGAGCCACACGCCTCGGACTGGATGTGTTGTCTTCCACCCTCAGCACATCATTTTTGAATGCTGCCAAGTATCCACTGCACAACGCTCATCTCGTGGTAGCTCTCACAACGTCCAGCACACATCCTGAAAGTCCACTTTTTAGTCCTGATGGCTATGAGCGCCTATTTGTGCAGACAGCATCATTTTCGATGGGGTCGGAAGCGACTTCTGCACATTTTTCCTTTTCCGGTGAACTGACATACCCAGCGCTCAACGGCCACCTCACCCTGACGCTTCTGAACTGGCATGATGCCGCCGAAAAAATCCTGAATATTCCGCGCCTTCAGGCCTCGCTTGCTCCAGACACGCGCGTCTTTCTTGAGCACATTTTGTACGCAACGCCCTCACCGGGACTGGCAGAAAGTCATCCTGTTGTCGCAGAAGTTTCCGTCGTGAACGGTCATGCTGCACCTGCTCTCGAACAACTTTTGCAAACAATCTCCACACAAAAAATTGACGCGTCACATTTGCGCGAGTAGACGCAGGGAATGTTTTGATTTTTGTCAAAACCATGGCGCGGAAAGAAAACTTTTCCCGTGCTGCGGCTTTCAAGATTCAGATCCGGATCATGTGTGCAGTGCGGTGCGCATGATCTCAGCTCATTCCTGACTTCTAGGGTGCGAGCGTAGCTGACGGGTCCATGCGGACCGGTTCTGCGGTCCGCCTCCCAAGCAGAAGGCACCATCGCAATGTTTGGCCTGTCGGCTTTATTTCTCGCGCGATTTCAGTTCGCGTTTACAGTCGGGTTTCACATCGTATTCCCGGCATTCTCGATCGGGCTTGCTGCCTATCTCGCCGTTCTTGAAGGCCTCTGGCTCAAGACGGGACGCAGCGCCTATCTGGATCTCTTCAAATACTGGCTGAAAATCTTCTCCGTCGTATTCGCGATGGGCGTGGTTTCCGGTCTGGTCATGTCCTACGAGTTCGGGACTAACTGGTCCCAGTTCTCGCAGAAGGCTGGCCCCATCCTCGGCCCAATGCTGGCCTACGAAGTGATGACGGCCTTCTTCCTTGAAGCTGGCTTCCTCGGCGTCATGATGTTTGGCCTGAACCGCGTGGGCAAAGGTCTGCATTTCGGCGCCACCTGCATGGTCTCGATCGGCACGCTGATCTCCATGACGTGGATTCTCGCTTCCAATTCCTGGATGCAGACGCCGCAGGGCTACATCATTGATGAAGCTACAGGTCGCTTCCTGCCGGGTAACTGGTGGCAGATCATCTTCAACCCGTCCTTCCCGTTCCGCCTCGTGCACATGGGACTGGCAGCGTTCCTGTCCGTCGCGTTCATCGTGGCTGGTGTCGCTGGCTGGCATCTGCTGAAGGCCCGTCGTGAAGGGCGCCAGGCGTCCGAACAGGTCCGCCTGATGTTCTCCATGGCCATGTGGATGGCCGCGATCGTCGCTCCGGTCCAGTTTCTGGCGGGTGACACGCAGGGTCTGAACACGCTGGAATACCAGCCTGCCAAAATCGCCGCGATGGAAGGCGACTGGGACTCCGAAGGCCGCGCGCCGGAAATCCTGTTCGGTATTCCGGACATGGAAAACGAGACGACGCACTACAAGGTCCAGATTCCGCTCCTCGGCTCCCTGATCCTGACGCACAGCCTCGATGGCAAAGTGCCGGGCCTCAAGGACTACCCGAAGGATCTGCGCCCGTATTCACCTCTGCTGTTCTTCTCCTTCCGCATCATGATCGCGCTTGGCTCGCTCATGGTTCTGGTTGGTCTGTGGTCTCTCTTCCTGCGCTGGAAGGGCAGCCTCTACAGCAACGCCATGCTCCATCGTGTCGCTCTGTGGATGTCCCCGGCAGGCTTCATTGCTCTGCTGTGTGGCTGGATCACGACTGAGGTCGGCCGTCAGCCGTACACGGTTTATGGCCTCCTGAAGACCTCCGACAGTGTCTCCCAGATCGCTCTGCCGAGCATGGCGACGTCGATGGTTGCCTTCGTGATTGTGTACTTTGTGGTCTTCGCAGGTGGCATCACAATTCTCCTGCGCAGCTTCGCAGAAGAGCCTCACTCTGGTGAGGAAGGTCCGTCCGAGCACGAGCCGCAGATGTCCGCTGGTACCACGCAGGTCTCACATCACCCCCACAATGCTGGTCTGGCGGAGTAAGCGATCATGACCGAATCCGCCGCTTTCTGGCTTCCCGTGGTCTGGGCCGTTCTCGCGGCCTCTGCCATCTTCCTCTACGTCATCCTTGACGGCTTCGACCTGGGCATCGGCGTCCTGTTCCTCAAGGAACGGGACCACGATCACCGCAACGTCATGGTCAACACAGTCGCCCCTGTCTGGGACGGCAACGAAACCTGGATGATCTTCGGCGGCGCCGCCCTCTACGGCGTCTTCCCGGTCGCTTACGGCACGATCCTTCCCGCGCTGTACCTGCCCATCCTGTTCATGCTGCTGGCTCTCATCCTGCGCGGTGTCTCCTTCGAGTTCCGCTTCAAGATGAAATCTCCCGGTTCACAGCTGTTCTGGGATGCATCCTTCTGCGGTGGCTCCATCGTTGCAGCATTCATGCAGGGTGTGATCCTCGGGACGCTGGTGCAGGGCATTCCTGTCCAGAACAACGTGTTCGTCGGAACCTCGCTGGACTGGGTGACGCCGTTTGCACTGTTCTGTGGTGCAGCCGTCACAATCGGCTACGCGCTTCTGGGTTCCACATGGCTCATCTGGCGCTGTGAAGGCGAACTGCAGGATACGATGCGTCGTGTCTCCTATGGCCTTGCCGGCCTGATGCTGCTGACGATCGTCGCTGTATCCGTCTGGACGCCACAGCTTCACACGACCTACATGCAGCATTGGCTTGAATGGCCGCAGCTTGCTCTGGTCCTGCCGGTTCCGGTCGCTGTCGTAGCTGTTGCTGGCGCGCTGTTCCTGGGCCTGCGTAACCGCAAGTCTCACCTGCTGCCGTTCATCTCGACACTGGGTCTGTTCTTCCTGTGCTTTTCCGGTCTCGGGATCAACGTGTGGCCGTATATCGTGCCGCCGACCATCACGATCTGGCAGGCCTCTTCGCCACCAAGCAGTCAGGCTTTCGTCCTGTTCGGTGCGATGTTCCTGCTGCCAGTCATCCTCGGCTACACGATTTATTCCTACTACGTGTTCCGTGGAAAAGTGACGAACGAGCATCACTACCACTGACCTTCAGGGAGTTCGCGCCATGAGAATCGAGTACGGAAAGCCCAACCAGAAAACCGGCACCGTCGCCTGGATGAAACGGGTGGGATGGTTCGTACTCTTCTGGCTCAGCGGTGTCCTCGTCGTTGGCGTGGGAGCTGAACTCCTCAAGAGGATCATCTTCGGCGGCCATCACTAACCGAGGCCTCCCAAAGAAAAACCCCGCCCCTGAAAGGCGGGGTTTTTCATGCCCTCAGAAGGTATCTTTCTGCCGACGCAAGTCCGCAAACTGCGCCACATCGGACGCTCGCAGAAATGGATTCGTGGCCCGCTCCGCTCCCAGAGAGACTGGCAATGTCGGTCTCCCCGCTTCCAGAAGCGTTTCCACTTCCGCTGCCCGCGCTTTCAGAGCCTGATTGTCTGGATCGACATGTAATGCAAAAGCGATGTTCGAGCGGGTGTACTCATGTCCGGCACAAACCAGCGTGTTATCAGGCAGTGCATCATAACGATGGAGACTCCGATACAGCTCCTCTGCTGTCCCCTCCAGCAGGCGCCCACATCCGACACTGAACAGCACATCACCACAGAACAACGCAGGCACTTCAGGCACAATATAGGAAAGATGCCCGACAGCGTGTCCCGGCGTTAGAAGAACATCCACTTTCGTAGATCCGATATAAAAACTGTCACCGTCTCCAAGGCCACGATCCAGCTTAGGAAGCCATTCCTGCTTCTGAGATGGGCCGAACACTTTCGCGCCATATCGCTCGCGAAGGGCTTCCACCCCTGCCGTGTGATCCGCGTGGTGATGCGTCAGAAGAATCAGATCGAGACGCCCTTCTCCCAACACGTCCATGACTGGGCCAGCTTCGCCTGGGTCCACGACAGCCCGCGTCCCGTCTTCTGCTTTCAAAAGCCAGACATAATTGTCTGACAAAACCGGAATGGGCTGAATATCAAGTGACATGACAGTTCCCCTGAACTGAGCTTGCTGGTTAGATACTTCCATGCTGACGCGCCTGACACGCACCCGTTCCGAAGATGCTGCCGCTTTCTATCAAAGCTGGGCAGGCCAACGCACAGCCAGCCTCCTCAACCGAAGATTGAACAGCCTCCTGCCAGACCTCCGGGCGCGTCGGCTGCTCGGGATAGGGTACCCCGGCCCCTATCTTCCTACCACAGCCGGGTGCGCAATTTCTGCGCGTTTGCAGCATCCCCAGACCCAGCGCCCATTTCACCACATCGTTCAGGACTGCCTGATTGAGAGCGGGCGCCTGCCTTTCGATGACCTGTCGATGGATACCGTGCTGGTCGTTCATGGACTGGAGTTTACCCGTTCAGCAGCAGAGTTTCTCCGCGCCGCCTGGAAAGTCATGACGGATGACGGCTACCTGATTCTCGTCGTACCAAACCGCTCCGGCTACTGGGCTCATACGGATGCAACACCTTTTGGTCACGGCGTCCCCTTCAGCACCAGACAGTTGACGCGGCTGCTGGAGCAGGGACTGTTCCAAATCGAACATCACACTGGCGCCCTCATGACGCCTCCTGCTCTGCTGTCGCGCCTTTCAGGCACACTTCCAGAGCGCGTTGGAAAAATGATCCGCTACCCCTGCGCGGGCGTCCATATCGTGGTGGCTCGCAAGAACGTCTATGCAGGCCTACCCCTGATGGACGAAAAAGCGCGTGTGACCGTCCCCAGACAGGTTGCAGAACCTGCCTGAAAAACGCCTTCTTTGTGGCGAATTCTTGACCCTAGCTTCCTGTGCCGTAAGAGTGCGTTCCATGTCGTTGATCCAGTCCCTCAAACTTGTCCTGTCGCCGCCGCATCGCGCTGCGACTCCCTTCCTCGCTGCTGGTGCCTTCGTTGGCATCATCGGGCGCCTGACGCCCTGGCGGTTCACGCGTCTCATCGGAAAGGCTGGCATCGCATTTTCTGCCTTCTGCCTGTACTTCTTCCGGGACCCGAAGCGCACACCGCCACCGGGATCAGATCTCGTACTGGCGTCTGCAGATGGCCGCGTAACGTCGGTCTCCCTCGTTGCTCCGCCGGCAGCGCTTGAAATGGGCACAACTCCGGTCTGGCGCGTCTCCACGTTCCTTTCCGTGCTGGATGTGCACATCAACCGCATGCCTGCAGCCGGTCAGGTCACGAAGATTGCCTATCATGCAGGCAAGTTCCTGAACGCCAGCCTAGACAAGGCCTCCGAGCACAATGAGCGCAATGAAATTCGCCTGACCCTTGCAGACGGCCGCAATATCGGCGTCGTGCAGATCGCAGGCCTGATTGCGCGCCGTATCCTCTGCTTCGTTGAAGAAGGCGAGCATCTGGAAGCTGGCGAACGCTTTGGTCTGATCCGTTTTGGCTCCCGCACAGACGTGTATCTGCCGCCGGGTGTTGAGCCGATCGTTGTTGAAGGCCAAACCATGATCGGGGGCGAAACCGTCCTGGCGAAGCTCTGAGCCAGAACGCGCCAATGACCATTCCCGAGACGGCTGAACCCAACCGTCCTGCCAGACGCCGCCGCATTCGTCGCCGACTGCGGCGCATGGGACGCACCCCCCGCACACGCGTGCGGGGACCGTCCTTTAACCGGCTGATTCCCAACATCCTGACCATGCTCGGCCTGTGTGCCGGGTTGAGCGGGATGCGCTTTGCGCTGGAACACCAGTTTGCACACGCAGCGGTCGCCCTCCTGATCGCCGCCTGCATTGATGGACTGGACGGCCGAATTGCCCGCCTTCTGCGCGGCACAACGCGTTTTGGCGCCGAATTCGACAGTCTGTCAGATTTCGTATGCTTCGGTGTCGCACCGTCATTCGTGCTGCTGATCTGGTGCCTTGAAGATGCCGGGCGCTATGCCTTTGTCCCCTGCATCATGTTCACGGTCTGCATGGCCCTTCGTCTGGCACGCTTTAACGCAAGCCTGGATGACGATGACAAGCCGGATTACTCCGCCAACTTCTTTACCGGCGTACCAGCCCCTGCTGGCGCAGGTATCGTTCTATTCCCTGTATTTCTGGGGCTCGAGGCGGACAGGATGCATGCCGAAGGCCTCGCAGCTTTCGCCCGTGCACCCATCGTCTCGGCAGTCTGCCTGATCCTGACAGGTCTGCTGCTGGTCTCGACGCTGCCGGTCTGGTCTTTCAAGAATTTCAAGGTTCCGGCCCGCTATGTTCTGCCGCTCATGCTGGGAACGGGCCTCTATGCGGCCGTTCTCGTTGCAGACCCGTGGGGCGCACTAGCCGCCGCCGGACTGTTCTATGTCGCAATACTGCCCTTTTCCCGCCGGTCTTATCACCGGCTGAAACGGGCCGCTGAAGACATGTCCGAGACGGTTGAAGAAGAAGCAATCTGAACAAAAAAAGCCGCCGGAATAACCGGCGGCTTTTTTTATGTCTCCACATGGCTGGAAGCAGTCTTCCAGCCATTCGGAAAATACTTATTCCGTGACATCCCAAAGCCATGCTGCACCGCGGACGCCAGAGCTGTCACCATGCAGGTTCTTGACGATTGGCGTTGTGCAGACCGGCGTAATGACGTGCTTGCTCAGGAGCGGCGGAACACGCTCATACAGAGACGCCAGATTGGAAATTCCGCCTCCGAGAACGATCACGTCCGGATCAAGGAAATTGATCGCGAGGGAACAGGCGCGCGCAAAGCGCTCCATGTAGAGGTTCAGGGCGCGGATGGCAGCCTGATCGCCGTTTGCAGCAGCATCTTCGATGCCAGCCGTATTGCGGTTACCTGGGCCCTTCCAGTCAGCAGCAAGAGCCGGACCGGAAAGATAGCGCTCCATGCAGCCTTTGTTTCCGCAGAAGCAAGGACGCGGCTCACCATCTTCAGGGAGCGGCCAGGGAAGCGGCAGATGCCCCCACTCACCCGCAATATGATGACGACCCTCAATCACGCGGCCATTATTAACAATGCCGGCGCCCATGCCCGTTCCGACAATAATGCCGAAAACAGTCTGTGCGCCCTTGGCAGCACCATCGGCGGCCTCAGACAGCGCAAAGCAGTTCGCGTCGTTCTCGGTGCGAACAGGACGGGACAGGGCCGATTCCAGATCCATGCCAAAAGGCTGATCGTTCAGCCAGGTCGCATTGGCATTCTTGATCAGCCCCGTCTCCGGAGAAATCGATCCTGGAATGCCAATACCCAGCGTGGACGTGCTCTGACCGGCAGACACACGGTGGCTGGGAACAGCCCCCAGACGGTGGTCCACGCTCGTCACGAGATCACGGATCGCAAGAACCGCTTCCGGATAAACACCTGGATTGGGAATTCGCTCACGCAGGACAAGATCGCCCTGACGATTAAGAACTGCGATCTCGATCTTGGTTCCACCGAGATCAATACCAAGGCGATAGTCAGCCATCTCATGCCCTGTGTTGTTTGGCGGCCGTCTGAAAAGAGAGCCTGAAAACAGATTAACGCACTGTATGCGCTCGTCTGATTGAACGTGAAAGCCTCTGTCGGCAAGTCATCCGATCACAAAAAATCAATGTTTCTGTTTTTGTAGGATCGAGTTCTGGTCAAACTCCGCCATTCATCCCTCAGCGAGACGCTGAAGACCCACAAGAATGTCCTGGGGAGACGGAGGACATCCTGGAATAGCCCGACGGACCGGCGTGAGCGCTTTCAAGCCTCCCAAAGTGGCATAATTCGGCCCGAACATCCCGCCATCAACAGCGCAAGCCCCTACAGCCACCAGACTTTTTCCAGCCGGCATCGCATTCCAGACCCGCTCAAGCATCTGAACACAGGCCCTGCCCATCGGACCCGTAACCAACAGCCAGTCGGCATCTGCCGGATCGGTAACGCGTGCGAAGCCATATTGCTCAAGAGCGAAAGCACTGCCGCATAAACTCTCCACTTCCATGGCGCAGCCTTCACATCCGCCGGTCTCCAATACGTACAATTTGATCGTATCGGGACGGACAGACGTGCCTTTGTCAGCGGATAATCTCCACCGCGAGACATTCAGGAAAGCGTGCAACACACTGAGTGGGCCCATAGTCTGCAATGCTGTCACATCGCCACTCCAGACGGGGCCAAAGCGAGAGACTTTAGCCCGGCGCTCAAACGCTCTGGAACCTCTCCCTGCAACACGCGATGCAGAACGGGCAGCAAAGAGACAGCCGGGTCTCGGGCATGGACAGACTCAATCTTCCCATTCTTCAGGCGGACCCAATACCAGACGTCACCTCTCGCCCCTTCAGCCGCGCCAATGCCTTCCTGCGTGGCTTCAGGTGCGGGCTCGTCATCATCCATGCCGATGCTCCCCAAAATCCGCTTAATTAAAGCCAGAGAGTCCCGGATTTCCGTCAAACGTAACGCATCTCGGGCCGCCGCATCGCCATCGCTTGAGCCTGTTGCCCGCAAAGCATCCAGCCGCATACCGACTTCCCTGCGACGTACATCCAGACTTCTACCTGATGCCCGACCGACCAGACCACCCACTGCAAATTCACGTGCCTGCGCGGGCGCCAAAACAGCCAGTCCCTTCAAACGGGGTGCAAATACGGATTGCAGTTCGCGCAGTTGCGCCATGCGAGAGTACATGACCTCCAGAACAGCTTGAGCCAGCGGAACGATTTCCAAACCAGACCGCACACCCTCGCACGTAATCACGTCCGTCAGTCGGCGCGGTACGCCCTGCTCTGCACAAGCAGCGGCAATAGCCTCCCGCGCATGCTCACAGTGTGTTGCCAGCAGCCCCGCATCCACGGCACGTGCTGTTCTCGCCATATCGAAGAGGTGGACGGAAATTCGCTCGATTTCCAGAAGGATCATCCAGGCATCCCGCGTCCCTGGACCCGGCTGCAACCCGCGCGCTTGGGCAACAGCCCGGGAAAACGCCATTGGATGAGCAACAAAACCTCCAGCCGTCATACGGGAAACCAGCGGGAGTGCCTCTTCAGGCGACAATCCAACCATGCGTTGCAACACACCGCGATGAGCCAGCCCGGCATCGACGGCCAGCCCTTGCACTGCGCCGCGCACAACATCAAAAGAGAGTTCGAGCGGACCACTCAATCCTGTTGTTTCCGCTCGCAGGCGGCTACGGCCCGCAGGCAAGGGCATAGCCTGCCCTCCAGGCCCCGGCCGTGAGGAAAGCGGCCATGTCGTTTCCCAGAAACCATCATCAAGGGCAGGACGACCATCTCCGCAGGCACTCATGGCCTCAACGCCCCAGAGATCATAGGCTACGCGTTCCCCCCACTCCGCCGCAGGGAAACGTGAAGATGGCGCCAGATAGCGACGATCTTCCACCGCCGTACTGGCCATCAAAGGGCAATCGCCGTCCAGCAACAGCACGTAAACACGCTGCTCATCCGCCCAGCAGGACAACAGTGACAAAGCTCTGCCGGGTGCAGTCAGCATCGCTTCCCATTGCTCGGGATCAAGATGGTAATGCGCCAGTGCAACCCGCTCACCACTCCGAATGATGCGTTCCATGCTCATCATGGCCGCCACCCAGGCGCTGGATGCCATGCCAGAAGCAGCGGCCCGCAAAGACCGACAAGCAGAAGAACAACCTCAACGGCTGGAACAATGCCACCCTTGAGACTAAGACCGGACGGCATCAGCCCGGCCAGACGAACCTGCCTCAACCCGGGAAGTAGACAAACGATCATCAGCACGAGGAGCAGTGGCTCGAGAGAGCGACCAATCGCCAACAACGCGCAAAAGACCGGCCAAGGCGCTACACCAGCAGCAACCATTTCGTATCGACGTCCGTCATTCTGACGTTCCAAAACAGCCAATCCGACAGACGCCACTAAAAGAAGGACAATTGCACTTCCTTCACCAACTGCCGCGGCAATCGCCCCCAGCGAGGACAGAATGGGCAAAAAGACACCGCGCCCTCGGGACTGGCCTGCCATCCGCATGATCAGAGTCCCCAATCCAGCCACCAGTACCAGAATATGAACGAGCGGGTGTCCGTCCAGTCGCAACATCAGCAGAATGGCCGCAAACCTCAAGCCCGTATCAAGCAACACGGCATCAGGTTCCGGGACGGGAGACGGCCCTAAACCAGCCATCATGCACAACCCGACTGTCAGCAGAACTGGCCCCAGAGGAGACTGGTCCATCGACAGCAGGGACGCCCCCAGCACTCCCAGAATAACGCCACCGAGACGTGACCTCGCCATATCCCAGACAATGGCAGCCTTCTGCGCCCCCCGGCCCTCGCGCCAAGCCCAGAGAACCGTTCCTGCGCCACACAGCACCGTAACGGCGAAAGCTGAATGAACATTCAGGGCCATCAAAGCGCATCCAGTCACCAGAAAGGGCAAAATACGTCCTACCCGGTCTCCCGCAGGCGGCAACAGAAGCGGGATGACTGCAACCACGCAGGAGCACGCGGCGGCGAGCGCATCCGCACCCGGCATCAGCCAAACTGCAACGGGGGTCATGAGAGCACCAGCAATCGCAAACGTGCGACTGCTGACAGCCTGTCGGCCTGGCGGGGTCATGAGCAGCAGAAAAGCGGCCAGAAGCGGCCAGACTGTCACGGCAAACAGCGTTCCAACGGGAGCAAGTGGATGCATCAGTTTTCCTCCACCCGCCGCCAGGCAAGGCGTGGCAACAGCGTCATCCCCAGTGCGCCCAGAACACCCCATAGCGCTACAGCCGCAGCAAAGAACGGCCACGACTGAAGAACACACGCCATGACAATCAGTCCGTCAGCAGCCATCAGCAGCCCTGTAAACTGCACAAGGGCTGGGCCGAAAGCAGCGCCACAAAGGCCCACCAGAACTGCTCCCGCTCCCAACACAGGCGCCAACCCAAGACTCGCACCTGAGAGACCTAGTGCCAGCAGCAGAAGCAACGCCCCGACCACAGGCAGCACGGCACCGCGATCTGGCACATGACCA
Source organism: Gluconobacter sp. P5B12 (assembly GCF_018812035.1). Lineage (NCBI taxonomy): Bacteria > Pseudomonadati > Pseudomonadota > Alphaproteobacteria > Acetobacterales > Acetobacteraceae > Gluconobacter > Gluconobacter sp. P5B12. The sequence goes on from NZ_JACRVV010000011.1 coordinate 59,344, forward strand.
GCGAACCGCCTGAGCCATATCCAGGCACCAATATTCAGACCGATTAATGCGATCGAGGTGAGCAGCGCCAGAAGCCCTCCACAGACTGTCGCCCCTGCAAAAGCACATACCAGACCGTAAAGCGGCAGGCCTCGTCCATCTCGCCCCAGCCCGGCAAGCGCCAGCAGCAGGAGCACGCCAAATCCGACAATCATGTCGCAAACCTCCCGGCGAGCGCGAGCAAAAGCGCCACTCCGGCAAATAGCGCCGTCAGTCGTTCACTGCGTTCCTGTGCGGTGAGCCTCAGCCCCATAAGCACGACCACCACAAGAGCAAGTCGACCCAACAGACCACCCAATCCTACAAACCAGCCCGTCACATCGCTTCCACCCAGACCAACCGTAATGGGCAGAGCGAGATCAGCCAGCAGCAGAAGCCAGGCCATATTCAGAACTTCCACAACATTCCGCGACATCTCACGAACCTGACGGCTTTTTTCGCCATCCAGACGCTGGATCATATCGTCTTCACGCAGAGGCGGGCAGGAAATCGCCAACGCCAATGCGCATGCGCCCAGCGCGCCTTCCAGCCCTGGTGCTGGCTCAATGTGCAACATGGCACATAAGCCCCCCAGACCATCCGCACCCGGTGCCGCAAGCGCAATCAAGGCTTCCGTCAGGCAGAGAACCAGAACGGCAGGAAGAACCCGCCGCCATTCTTCCCTTTGCTGTGGAACGCCTAACATGAGGCGACCGGCCAGCAGCAAAAGGCCGATCAGCAGAGGATTGGCGAGAGAAACAAATGCCCCCCCCGTCGTCACCGCAGGCAGAACAACAAAGATCAACAATGCAATGGCCAAGACAAGCGCCAGTCTCGGTGCAACAGGTTGCCTTAAGACAACGCCCCAAAAACGGATTGCCCTACGCATCCGACGCTGAGGCCCGCAAATGGCTTCGCCATTTATCCAGCGAGGCAACTCTGCCAGCGCCCACCCCATGACAGGCGCCAGAGCCAGAAGAATAAAAAGCTGAAACAACGTCTGGGCGACAGCCCATAAACCGGTCATCATCATGCCGTCAGACCCAGCACCACCAGAACAAGCGCAAGCAGCACAAGCCAGAGCCCCACCGCCATCTGCCGCATATCTGGCATTTGACCGCTCTTAAGCGCCGCCAGCGCCTGAAGACGGATCCGACCCCCGACAATCAAACGACGCATGATCCAGGGCAGAGCCGGAGGCTCTTCGAAGAGTCCTGTCTCTGATCGGCCTGTCTGCGTCCCCGGAAGCAGTAAGTTCGCGATCGCCTTTTCAAGACCGCGCTCCGTGCGCCACGATTTTACAAAGAACAGCCACAACACACTGAGAATTAACATCACAGCTGGCACCTTGAGGTGCGCGCCGTCTCCGCCACCCAATGACCAGAACGGCCAGACCCATTCTCCCTCGACGTGATGAAGCACGGGACTGAACACACCAAACACTGCCACCGGCAGCAACAGAGCGCTCAAAATAACCCCGCAAACAGCACCTGCGGGACCGATAGGCAAAACGCCCGTGTCGGGCCGACGCCCCACAGTCAACACATCAAACAGTGAAATCAGGCCAATCAGAAGCGCCACAAGCACTCCAATCACGCTCCAGCCCTGCACACCAGCAGCCAGCCCCAGCGCAGCGTGAATTCCCAGCCACAACACGAGAAACCCCGGCAGGGGTGGAAACGGCAGACGCAACGTCACGAGGACTGGCATCAGTCTCAGCGCCGGAACGGACAGCGTTATTAGGGTCAGATCCAGCAACAGGCTTTCAAGCGCAATCCGCGCGCCTGTTCCCATGCCCTCATCCTGCGCTGCAATCAGAAGCGTTGCCAGAATGGCAGGCCGGACCAGTGCCAGATCGCCAGGGGAAATTCCCCAGAACACACTGCGCCCTAAAACGAGCAAAACAAGAGCCGCCAGTCCCGCTGTACAGCCGATAGGGACCACGGCCCCCGCATGCCAGACAAGCGCAACGGCAAGAACAGACGATAACGCCGGAAACAGCGCACCCTCACGCGTAAAGAGCGCGGACCAGAACAGCACCGGAAAGAGAGAAAGAAGCGCCAACGTACTGTCTGGCATCAACGTCGAGCATATGAGAGCTGGCAGCGCCCACCATACCGGGCACGCTTTGCGCTCCTGCGTCATCAGCACGCCAATCGCTACAGCAACAGCCGGGGCAGACGTCAACAATACAGCAGCAAGAGCTGCCGGAAGGGCAAAGCGCCCCCGGCCAACACGGCTTTCCCGGTCTGTCTTAAGAGCAGCAGGGAACGTCAATGCCGCAAGGCAAAGAGAGACCGGATCAGTATGAAACAGGGCAGAAAAAGTGAGCAGGGTACGGTCCGGTCCAGAGTGGGAACGGGCCGTATCAGATCATGCCCGTCAGATCATGGCGAGAGATACCTTGCGTTGCGGCGGAGGGAAAGCATGATCCAGAACTTTCAGGTCCTCTTCAGTGAGGCTGATTTCCAAACTGGCAACATTGGAGAGGAGATGCTTTGGAGAGCCGGCCTTGGGAATAGCCATGACATTTTCCCGACGCATCACCCAGGCCAGTGCAATCTGAGCAGGGTCAGCCGGGCCAGCAGACGTCTCATGTCTCCCTGCGATCTCGGCAAGAGCGGGGTGCTGGAGAAGTTCGCCGCCCTGCCCCAGCGGAGAATAAGCCATCGTCACAGTTCCGGTCGAAAGATCATGATCCAGCAGATCAAACTCCGTTCCGCGATGTTCCAGACTGTAAAGAACCTGATTGACCTGACAGGACCCTGAAAGCGCCTCGATTTCTTCCATGTCATCAACATCGAAGTTTGAAACACCCCATCCCCGGATTAGCCCGTATGTCTGAAGGTCTTCGAACGCCCGAATGGTCTCTTCCAGCGGCGTACCACCACGCCAGTGCAGCAGATACATGTCCAGCCAGTCCGTATCCAGGCGGTCCAGCGAGCGCCGACAGGCCCGGCGCACGCCGTCATAAGACGCATTGGACGGGAGGACCTTGCTGACGAGATAAACATCATCCCGCACATCCGCGATGGCTTCCCCAACCAGCTTTTCAGACCGGCCGTTTCCATACATTTCCGCTGTGTCGATAACCCGCAGACCGGCTTCCAGACCCGTGCGCAAACTCTCGATTTCCAGAGCGCGGCGATCTGTACTGTCTCCGACATTCCATGTCCCCATTCCCAATGCAGGAACGGTGGTGCCGTTGCGGAGCGTAACGGTTTTCATAAGGCGTCTCCCGGGAAGAACTCTGTCACACAACGACATACCCCCCGAAGATGTTCCGCCTGAACCTCAGCCGGACTTCTTCCAGCCCCGCTCCTGCTGCTGCCAGTACACAAGAGTATGGCCAGCCGCTTTCAAGGCTACCCATCTTTGACGGGCTCTCTGGACGCTGGCGGGGTCACGCCCATCGAACAAGTCAAAAATTCTTGTGAACGGAGAAAAATCGTCTTCTCCAGCGCCATCAATCCGGAACAAGAACTTTGCGCCATTCGGCACATCATCCCCTTCTGTCAGCCAGATCGGCTGCCAAGACGCATGACCCATCTTTGCAGTGCCATGCGGAAGCCACACAGGATCGCGGGACGCCCAGAGTGCGGCATCCAGAACCGTGACTGACGCTGCATCAGGGCAACGGACCAAAGCCCGCTCCCCGACATCCAGTGTCTTGCCCAAAAGCGCAGGCAACGCCTCTTCCAGAGGCGTCCGCGTCAGATGATAAAATCCGACATCCACTCTCAGGCACTGGCCTCATGAGACAGTACGAACTGGTTCAGAAGACGAACCCCAAACCCAGTTGCACCCTTTGGAGCCGTTGGGGACGCCGTCGTCTTCCATGTCGTGCCCGCAATATCCAGATGCGCCCAGACAGTCTCACCTACGAAGCGCTTCAAGAACTCAGCCGCCAGAATGGCACTCCCCGGACGGCCACCAATGTTCTTCATATCAGCAATGTCAGAGTCGATCTGGCGGTTGTAGGCCTCGCCCATCGGCATCCGCCACAGACCTTCGCCAACCTGTTTTCCAGCCTCGAACAGACCGGAAGCCAGCGTGTCGTCATTGCTGAACAAGCCTGCATTTTCCGTTCCCAGGCTCACCACGATCGCACCGGTCAGTGTGGCCAAATCGACCATCAGCTTCGGCTTGAAACGATCCTTTGTGTAGGCAAGAACATCCGCCAGAACCAGACGGCCTTCGGCATCCGTGTTCAGCACTTCAATGGTCTGGCCGCTATAACTCGTCACAATATCGCCCGGACGCTGGGCCCGGTCAGACACCATGTTTTCCACCAGTCCGACAACACCGATCGCATTCACAGGAGCCTTGCGGCGCGCCAGTGCGCTCATGAGGCCGATAACCGTGGCGGCACCGCCCATGTCGGTCTTCATCTCGTCCATGCCGGCAGCAGGCTTGATCGAAATTCCACCGCTATCAAACGTCACGCCCTTACCGATGAAGGCCAGAGGGGCCTCATCACCGCCGCCATTATGACGGACAATCACCGTGCGGGGCTTGTTCGCACTTCCCTGTGCCACACCCAGGAGGGCACCAAAGCCCAATTCCTGCATGGCGGCTTCATCGAGAACTTCCACTTCAAGACCCGTCTCACGGAGCGCTTCGATCCGCGCTGTGAACGTTTCCGGAGACAGGATGTTGGCGGGTTCGCTGATGAGGTCACGGGTCAGAAACACACCGCGAGATACGGCATCCAGAGCCGTCCAGCGCGCTTCAGCGGCGGCAACATCCGAAGCCACGACCGTCAAAGCCTTCAGAACCGGCCTCTCGGAAGACTTCTTCGTGCGATACAGACCAAAGTCGTAACGAGCCAGACGCGCACCCAACGCAGCTTCCGGTGCAAATTCTGCAATATCTGCCGTCAGGGCGAGAACCGCATCAGCCACGCCATCGAGCGCTTTAGCCGCTGAGCCACCAGCATTTTCAACAGCAACCGACCCGACAGCCGAGCCGTCCTTTGCTGCACATCCCACCAGAACAACCTGGGACAAACCGGCAGAAGGCGCCGTCAGAACAACCGTCTGCCCGACTTCGCCCTTAAAACCCTTGAAAGACGCAGCACGGCTCAATGCACCAGCCGTGGCGTCATCGAGGGCCTTGAAGGTGCTGTCTTCAAAGGTCGCCTTCCCATGCCCAATCAGGGCAACGGCCTGTGACTGGGCGTTGTTCAGCGCTGGAAGCGAACCAAAAGAAATATCGAGCATATCGCACCTTTTGCATGGCAGAACCATTTCAGTGCTCCCGTTATCGGGAACAGCGTGCTTCCACACAAGAGGGGAGCAGTTCGACGAGCACAACGGAGACGTCACATGTCACTGCGTTCCGGTTTCATATCCGCAGCAATCATAGCCTCATTCGCGTGCTCTGGTCGGTATGCAACAACTCAAGTCACCTCCCGCGCATCAGCACATGACGAAACGCCTTTCATGAAGTAGCCTTGCAGGCATGACCTCAGCCCCCCTTCATACGGTCTCCCCAGACGATGACCGCGCCCTGCTGTCCCTCGCATTCCGTCTGGCTTCGGAAGCAGCGGACATCATCAACGAGATCCGCGCCCGAGGCTTCCTCACGGAAGTCAAAAAAGACGCCTCTCCGGTTACGGAGGCAGATCGCGCCTCTGAAGACCACATTTTGCGTGGCCTGCGCACGGCATGCCCGTCGCTTGCCGCAATCGGGGAAGAGGAAATGTCCGCCGGGATTGAGGTTACAGCCGGGGACGCCTACTGGCTTGTTGACCCTCTGGACGGAACGCGGGGTTTTTCTTCAGGCGGCAAGGACTTCACCGTCAATATCGGGCTAATCCGTGGAGACAGACCCGCTCTTGGCGTCGTGGCACTTCCCGGATACGGGCTAATCTACAGCGGAGGCGTGGGCCTCGGCGCGCATCGTTTCGATGGCACGACCAGTACCCCTATCCACACAGCGGCCCCTTCGACTGAGGGGCTGCGTGTTCTGGCGTCCAGCCATCATGGTAACACCGAGCTTCTTGAGCGGTGGCTCGCCGGACGCAAGGTCGCGTCCATCGACAAGCTGGCCTCCTCTGTGAAGTTCATGCGTGTCGCAGAAGGCGCTGCCGATTTTTATCCCCGCTTTGGCCCCACCATGGAGTGGGACACCGCCGCCCCACAGGCCATTCTCGAAGCCGCAGGTGGTAGCCTACTGGATGAAAACGGCCAGCCCTTGCGTTACGGCAAGCCTGACCGCCTGAACTCTTCATTTTACTGCACGGGAGGCGCTTCGTGAGCGAGTCTCTGAACACGGAACGCCTGACTGCTGATACCAACGGTATCCGCCGCGCCGCAGAGCTTCTGAAGGCTGGTAAGCTTGTCGCCTTCGGAACTGAAACCGTCTATGGCCTCGGCGCCCTTGCTTCGTCCGACACGGCTGTCGCGCGTATTTTTACTGCCAAGGGCCGTCCACGCTTCAATCCGCTTATCAGCCATCTTGCAGATGCAGAAAGTGCGTTCGCCCAGGCGGACCTGCATGGTCGTACCAAAGACATCGCCTATGCGCTTGCGGAAAAGTTCTGGCCGGGCCCCCTGACGATGGTGCTGCCCCGCGCGCCGAACTCCACCGTTTCGGACCTTGCAGCGGCTGGTTTGAATACACTTGCCCTTCGCGTCCCCAGAGGCAAAACAGCCCTTGCCTTGCTCCGCGAGGTCGGGGCTCCTATTGCAGCGCCCTCCGCAAACATTTCCGGGACCGTTAGCCCATCAGACGCCTCGCACGTGCTGCGCTCTCTGGATGGACGTATCGACGCCATTCTGGATTCCGGCCCCTGTTCTGTGGGCGTGGAAAGCACCGTTCTGGATCTCACACGAGACACACCCGTTCTGCTCCGGCCGGGCGGCGTAACGCTGGAAGAACTGACGGCACTCTGTGGCCCAATCCATCATCCGGATGATTTTGCAGAAGCGCTCCCGTCGTCCCCGGGCAGACTGGCATCTCATTATGCCCCTTCGCTCCCTGTCCGGCTGGACGCCTATGACGTTCGCCCCGACGAGGCGCTGCTCGCGTTCGGGCCTGTGCTCCCCAACGCCGGCTTGACCTGGAACCTGAGTGAAACCGGGAATCTGGAAGAAGCCGCCGCCCGCCTGTTTTCAGGGCTGCGCTTCCTGGATGCAGAAGGAACCAAACGCGGACTGACATGCATTGCTGCCCAGCCCATCCCCCGCCAGGGATTGGGGCTGGCAATCCGGGACCGCCTAAAGCGTGCGGCTGAACCACGCCCACTTTCCCAGAGTCCCGGCTGATCATATGGCCGAAAACCGCTTCGACCCCAAAGATATCAAGATTCTCTCCGATATTCTTGCATTGGTTCTGGCGGAGCCTTCAGGCTCTGCCCAGAATGCGCTCGAAGCCCTTCGTATACGTGCCAAACGCAACAACCTGACAGGCGGCGCGCTCAAAAATCTTTTCACGAGCCTGGCGACTGACACTTCACACCAGAGCGCGGCAGACCGCGAAGAGCAGCTTCGGAACAGGATCTTCCAGCTTGAACGTGAGCTTCGCCAAGCACAGGGCCATATCAGGTCCGCCCAAGGCGCCCTGAGCCATATGCAAATGGAAAGCCGGGCTCTCATGACGGAAATCGCGACACAACGCGCCCAACGTCCATGGCGTTACATTACAATTGCCTTTGGGATCAGCGCGGGGCTATTGCTTGGGATCGCGACAAGCCAGTTCTACCATAGCCTGACAGACCGGCCTCCGATTGACCGATCAGTCTACTTTCGCTGATACCGTATTGTTTTTTTGCCTTTCTCCCGTCACAGGCTAAGGATAGATGAAGGGCCATGGCCTCTTCCCCCGGCGCTGCAAAGCGACATCTGCTGCCCCTTCTTGACCGGTACGTCCTCCGTCAGCTTGTCATTGCCCTTCTGGCACTGACGGGGGGAGCAGTCGCGCTTATCTGGCTGACGCAATCGCTGCATTTCGTCTCGATGATTGTTCAGCACGGACTGTCTCTGCGCGTCTTTTTGCAGCTTACTTCCCTGATGTTGCCGTCCTTTGTGGCAGTCATCTTGCCGATCACGACCTTCCTCGTGATTCTCTTCACCTATCAGCGGATGTCCGGCGACCGGGAAATGACCGTCATGCGGGCCGCTGGACGCTCCCCGTTAGAGCTGGCACGCCCTGGCCTGATCTGCGCAGGAGCCTGCGTGGGCCTGTGTTACGTTTTGACGCTTTGGCTGGCTCCGGTGTCCTATCACGCCTTCCATCGATACGAATTCCAGATCCGCAATCAGATGGCTGCTTTCCTGCTACAGGATGGAGTCTTCACCAAAGTCTCCGGCGACATGACCGTGTATGTCCGATCCCGGGATTCCAACGGGCTGCTACACGGCGTTCTGGTGGAAGATGATCGTGACCCGGATGCTCATACGACCGTTCTGGCCGAACGGGGCACCATCGTCACCGTCAACGACAAGCCTCGCGTCGTCCTCTATAATGGCTCTCGTGAAGAAATCGACCGGCATACAGGGCGCCTGAACGTCCTGACGTTTGGCCGCAACACGATTGATCTGACATCCTCCCGCCAGAACAACCACGAGGAGCGGGATGCGTCGGAAATGCCCTTACATGACCTCTTCCATCCAGACCCCAATGAGGTTTCCGAGCGTGACAGAGGCAAATTTGCGGTCGAAGGGTGGCATCGCCTGACCTCTCCGCTGACGGTGCTGTCCTTCGCCATGATCGGGCTGGTCGCTGTTCTCCGGGGGACGTTCTCCCGGCATGGCAACATTACCCGCCCTCTGATCGCCATTCTGACAGTTGTCGGGCTTCTTGCGCTCTCGCTCATGCTCCAGAATTTTGCTGGCCGGAACCTTGCGCTCGTTCCCCTGCTCTGGGTTGCAGCCCTTCTTCCCAGCATCATCTGTGCAGCTCTTCTGTTCGCGGAACAGTGGACCGGAACTTCGCGCCAGACTGGACGCCCTTCATGAAATCAACGACTGACGGGTATCGCAGCTGGTTTTCCACGCTCCTGCACACCCTGAGACCGCAGGAAACCGAAGTCGGGTTTTCCACGACATTAGCGATCTACATCGCACGCCATTTCACCCTGAACACGCTTTCGATGGTTCTGGCGCTGACAGGGCTTGTGTCCCTGTTCGACTTCATTGATCTGCTCAGACGCGCCGCCACCCGTCCCAATGTGCCAACGAGCCTTATTCTTGAAATCGCAGGCCTGCACATTCCGTATTACGTCATTTATGTGCTGCCTTTCGGTATTCTGCTCGGCGGGATTGTCTGTTTTTCGCGTCTGACACGCTCGTCCGAACTTATCGTCGCCAGAGCTGCGGGCATCTCTGCCTGGCAGTTTCTTGCCAGCCCCTTGGCTTGCGCGCTCCTGATCGGTCTGTTCACAACCACCGGCATCTCGGCCCTCTCCTCCTCAATGTATCGGCAGGCAGAACTTCTGGATCAGTCTTACCTACGGACAGGCGGTGGAGTTCTGACGCTAAAGGGGGGCGAGCTCTGGCTCAGACAGGCCGATGAAGGGCTGACACCGCATGGCGTTGCCATTCTACACGCCCAGAACGTCAAGCTTGCGCAAGACACGCTCGATGTTTCAGGCGTGACCATTTTCCGTCTGGATGACCGTGATCGGCTGATCGTACGCGTCGAAGCACCGACTGGAACGCTCGCCCACCAGCAGTGGAACCTGAATGATTCGTCCTTGCTTCATCCAGACCATCTGCCCGAGAAAGTCGGAACCCTGACCCTTCCTTCCGACCTTACGGTTGACCGCATTCAGGAAAGTTTCGCGTCCCCCGATACGCTCTCGGTCTTTGCTCTACCCGGCTTTATCTCCCTTCTGGAGCGTTCCGGTTTCCCTTCAATTCGGCACAGGTTACATTTCCAATCGCTTCTGGCTCTTCCCATCCTTGCTGGTACAATGGCATTGGTGTCCGCAGGGTTTTCGATGCGTCCCGCACGACGCGGCGGAGTGGCCCGGATGCTGGGATCGGGAATTGCTGCAGGCTTTGCGCTCTTCACGATCTCGAAAGTGGCTGAACAGTTTGGTGAATCTGGCGCTTTGCCGCCGGTTCTTGCCGCATGGGCGCCCACGGGCGCAGGGCTTTGCCTTGCGGTCGCGCTTTTGCTGCACATGGAGGATGGTTGATGTCGGTGCCCCGGTGGCTCCCAAAACGCGCCCGCAGATGCGTCTCTCTTGCAGGCGTCGCCCTGACGGGAACTGCGCTCGTGGCGCCGCAGGACATGTTTGCCAATACGATGCAGCGGGACAATTCGCATATCATCGTCATCGGTAAGCCGACGTCCGAGCATGACCCCCTCACCTATCTGGCTGACAGCGAAAGCTACGCAAAGAACGGTCTGGTCACATGGGAAGGCAATGTCCGCATCTGGCAGGGCGATCACGCCCTCCGTGCGGACAAGATCACCTATGACCGGAATACGGGCGTTCTGGCAGCGCGCGGCCATGTCGCCATCATGGAGCCGGATGGCAGCACAACCTATGCCGCCTATATGGAATTCAGCCATGGCATGCATGACGGCATCGGCACGTCCATCTACATGCAGATGCAGGACAATGCGAAGCTGGCTGGCAACGGCATGCGTCGAACCAATGGTCTGATCAATGATCTGTCACATGCCGTCTATACGGCCTGCAAGATCTGCGAAACGAACCCTGACGCTCCCCCGTTCTGGCAGTTTCAGGCATACGGTGCGACGCAGGATGCCCAGCACAAGCGCATCGAGTTCAACCATGCCTGGTTGAAAATGCTCGGCCTTCCAGTGTTCTATTTCCCGTTTTTCTCGATGTCTGATCCTTCGGTCAAACGGCAGAGCGGCTTCCTGATGGCCGGCATCAGCCCGCATGACCGCTATCTTGGAACGTATTTCACACTTCCATATTTCTGGGCCATTGACGACAGTCAGGACCTCACCGTTCGTGGGCTGGTCTCCACAAAGACAGGCCCGGAAATCACCAGCGAATATCGTCGCCGTTTCAACTTTGGTACGCTGGATATTACTGCCGGTGGCGCATACGACACCAACCGAGAGAGCCGTTACGTCAACACGTTCGGCAACAACGTTAATTCCTCAGGCGAATACGGCCTGCAGGGCTACGTGTTCGGTCAGGGCAATTTCGCGATCAACAAGCATTGGCAGGCAGGCATCAACGTCAATCTGGCGACGTCTGCCAACTACATGCGAGATTACCGCGTTCCTGGTTATGGTCAGGAATCGCTCAACTCGAACGTCTATCTTGAAGGCTACGGCGTAGGCGCCTACGCCCGCCTCGACGCGCAGGCCTATCAGGGTCTGAACCAGGGCGTCATTCAGAACTCTGAACTGCCATGGGCGCTCCCGCGCTTCACCTATGCCTATCAGGGCCAGCCTGATGCGCTCGGCGGCCGTTTCAGTATGAACACCACCGACTTTGACGTCTTCCGTTCCAAGGGTGTGTCTGATCAGCGTGGTCAGCTCCAGATGCAGTGGGACCGTCCATTCCACAACAGTCTTGGCCAGCAGTGGCTTGTAACAGCCCGACTGGACTCAAACGTCTATCGCGCCACCAGTCTGGCACAGCAGCCAACCTATTACGCTGTTGGCGGTACAAAAGTCACCGGGCAGGTTCTGCCGACAATTGCCGTCAAGATGAACTGGCCGTTTCTCAGGTCTTTTGCCCGCGGACGGGGCACGCAGATCCTTGAGCCGATTGTCCAGCTGATTGCCGCCCCTAATACCGGCAACTCTTCCAACAGCAATATGCCGAATGAAGACAGCCTGACGTACGAGTTCACCGATACAACCATGTTCTCCCTAAACCGCTATTCCGGAACAGATCGCCTTGACGGTGGTCTGCGCGGCAATATTGGCGTTCATCAGAGCTGGACGTGGAACGGCCATTCCATTGACATGCTGGTGGGTGAAAGCATCCAGGAGCACATCACGAAGAACCGTATTCCGTATTCCGGGCTGGATCATCATCTTTCGGACCCGGTTGGCCGTGTGCGTTTCACACCCAATAAATACCTCGATGTGACGGCTCGCGGCCGTTACAATCCATGGACACACCAGCTGGACTACGGCGAAGGCCTGTTCAGCGCCGGCATTCCAGCTTTGCGCTTCAGTGCAGGCTATCTCTATGCCCCAGTAACACCGTATTATTACTACGCTACCAATTATCGTGAGAGCGGCGTAAATTCGCCTTATCTGGTCAAAACGAACGAAATCACAGGAAGCGTGGCCACTCACTGGCGTAATTATCATGCCTCCGGCTTCTTCCGGCGCAGCCTGTCCCGGAAACAGTTCGTCGCAAACGGGGGAGACATTGGGTATTCCAACGACTGCTTCGGGCTGGATATCATGTATATCAAACAGTACACACGGATCGGCGGCGAGCAGCGGAACACCACTGTGATGTTCAACTTCACGTTCAAAACGATCGGCACTTTCGGAATTAACGGCTGAGCATGTTCAAGACCCATCGCATCGCATCTACTGCCCTGGTTGCCCTGCTGGCCTTCTCTGCGGCGGTTCCAACCGCTGTGGCGCATGCTGCACCCGCCCACAAGACTGTTCCCAAAAAAGAGCAGGCACCTGTGGCCAAACCACCCGAAGACCAGATCCTGGCTGTTATCAACGGCCAGGTCCTGACCCAGCGTGATGTGGATAACCGCGCCAAGCTGTTCGTACTTTCCACAGGCCTGCCCGTCAGCCCGGATGTTATGAACCGCATGCGCGGCCAGATCATTCACCAGCTGATCGAAGAGCGCCTGAAGACCCAGGAGATGCTCAAGCGACACATCAATGTCGAGCCTGAGCAGATTGCTGGCGCCATCAGCAACATCGAACAGCGCAACGGCATGCCCAAAAATGCCCTGCGTGACCGCCTCGCGTCTGACGGCGTTTCCCTGACGACGCTGATCGATCAGATTCGTGTGCAGATTGGCTGGATGCAGGTCCTGCGTGAGCAGTTGGGCGAAGGGGGGCGCATTACAGCCACCCAGATCGCGCAGCGTGAGCAGGCCCTTCAGGCTGAGCAGGGTCGCGCGCAGTACATGATGAGCGAAATTTTCGTTCCTGTTGCTGACCCTCGCCACGATGAAAACGAACTCACGTTCACACGCACCATCATCTCCCAGCTTCGCGAAGGGGCTCCCTTCCCGATTGTTGCCGCCCAGTTCTCGCAGGCACAGTCTGCTCTGGATGGTGGTTCCATGGGGTGGGTACAGGAAGACAGCCTCGATCCACAGGTCGTGAATGTCGTTCGGCAGATGCCGATTGGCGCTATTTCCAATCCGATCCAGGTTGCAGGCGGCTTTGTCATTGCAACGGTGCAGGCCAAGCGCGTCGTCGGCAAGCAGATGGGCACGCTCGTTGCCCTGCGTCAGGCATTCTTCCCGTTCGATGCACCACTGAACCCGCAAAATCCGACCCCTCAGCAGCAGGCAGCTCTTCAGAAGGCGACACATGCTGTGGAAACGATCCATAGCTGCGACGCAATAGAGGCTCTCAACAAGTCTCTTGGGGAGAAGCGTCCCAGCAACCCCGGCACGCAGATCCTGGAACGCCTCGCCCCTCAGATGCGCTCCATCATCGAGCCTCTACCAGTCAACAAAGTCAGTCGCCCTCTGGTCTCCATGGATGGCATAGCCCTGTTAATGGTCTGTGATCGCCAGCAGAAAAATCTGGCACAGCAGACACCGGGTGAAATTGCCGATCAGCTCATGAACGAGCGCGTTGAACAGGCTTCCCGTCAGCTCCAGCGGGATCTGCAGCGTCGGTCCATCATCGATATACGCCCTGCCGCAAAACCGGCTCTTAACTGACGTGAGCCTTCCTTCTCTGAAAGAGTCCATTCAGGCTTATGGCCTGGATGCAAAGAAGTCTCTTGGTCAGCACTTTCTTCTGGATCCCGGAATTTGTGCTCGGATCGTCGCCTTGGGCGGCGATCTGACAGGGCGAAGCGTTGTTGAAATCGGACCCGGCCCTGGTGGTCTGACACGAGCTTTGCTCGATAGTCCTGCAAGCCGCGTCGATGCTGTGGAAATTGACGAACGAGCCTGGCCACTGCTCGAAGAGCTCGCCGGGCACTATCCGGATCGTCTTCATATTATCCGGCAGGATGCCCTGAAACTGGATGCCGCAAGCCTTGCGCCTGCTCCCAGACAGATCATTGCGAACCTGCCTTACAATGTCGCCACTCCCCTTCTTGTGGGCTGGTTGAGGCAGGCCCATGCGTGGGAACGCCTGTCCCTGATGTTCCAGCTTGAAGTTGCTGAACGCATCTGTGCTGAACCAGATACCTCCGCTTACGGGCGGCTGGCTGTGCTGGCCCAATGGTGCGCGTCCTGCTCCGTGGCTCTGCGCATTCCACCGGGGGCATTTTCCCCGCCACCAAAGGTTCATTCTGCCGTTGCAGTCCTGATCCCGCACGCAGAGCAGCCTGCACCAGAGCTTTTCCGAGCGATGGAGCGCGTCACAGCCGCCGCGTTCGGACAGCGCCGCAAGATGCTACGTTCATCTCTCAAATCGATTGGCGGGGAAGCACTTCTGGACGCTGCGGGCATTGAGCCGACACGCCGGGCTGAAACCCTGAGCGTTGCAGAATTTGGCCGCCTTGCAGAGCTGCATCTTGCCCGCTCCTAAGAACCTTCCCCGCTGTCGCTGGGCCGTAACAGACCCTCTTCTTCGCCAGTATCATGACGAAGAATGGGGCGTTCCGATCCGTGATAGCCGAGAGCTGTGGGAGACTCTCGTTCTGGAAAGCTTTCAAGCTGGCTTGTCCTGGGCGATTGTTTTGAAAAGACGAGAAGGTTTTCGAAAGGCCTTCGCCAACTTCGATCCTGAAAAAGTAGCGCTCTTTACGGAACAGGATATCGACCGCCTCATGCAGGATCCCGGCATCATCCGGGCCCGTGCCAAGATCAAAGCCACCATAGGCAATGCACAGGCCTATCTGGCCATGCAGGCACGAGGCGAAGACCTTGCAGGTTTCATTGCATCATTGGTTCCTGATGCTCCGGTTTACAATTCAACCGGAGCAGTATTGGCGCAGTCACCTCTTTCAGTAACTGTGTCCAAGGCTTTGAAAGCCCGGGGCTTTCGCTTCGTTGGCCCTGTCATCGTGTATGCCTGGATGCAGGCCGTGGGTCTGATCCACGATCATGACCCATCCTGCTTTCGCTACACACCCCAAGTATAAAAACTCAGACTGCGCTTTTTGCGCGCTCATTCTCAAACATGTAATCACGCGTCAAAGGCACGGCATCCACAGATCGTGTTAACTGAAGCTGAAAATTCATGTGCCCCTGCACACGGAACGCCAGTTCGCTCCCAACAAGATACAATTCAAACATCCGCACAAAGCGCTCGTCATACAGATCTATGATTTTCTGTCGGTTCGCATCAAAGCGCTTACGCCATTCTGCAATTGTCTTGGCATAGTGCAGACGCAGAACTTCGCAGTCTGTCATCCAGAGACCGGTGCGCTCAATAGCAGCTAGCGTCTCGCTTAAAGACGGAGAATATCCTCCGGGGAAGATGTATTTCTGAAGCCACGCATTGGTGGTTCCCGGCCCATCCGTCCGACCGATCGAGTGGATTAAAGCCACCCCATCCGGCTTCAAACATTCCTTAATTCCGCGAAAATAGCGCTCAAATTGCGGTTGCCCAACGTGCTCGAACATTCCGACTGACACGACACGATCGAACTCGTGATGAACATTCCGATAGTCCATGAGCTCGAAACGGACCTGCCTTTCAAGTCCCTCTGCCCGCACTCGAGCCCGCGCTTCCTCCAGTTGCTCTTTTGAAAGCGTAATACCGACAACCGTCGCGCCATAGTCTTTTGCCAGTGTCAGTGCCAGACCGCCCCAGCCGCACCCAATATCCAGAACTTCCAGTCCGGGACGGTTTAGATTGAGCTTAGCTGCAATATGTCGCTTCTTTGCGATCTGGGCTTCCTCTAGGGTCATATCCTCACGCTGGAAATACGCGCACGAATATTGGCGGTCCTTGTCGAGGAACAAGTCGTAAAGTCGACCATTCAGATCATAGTGATGCGCAACATTCCGGCAGGACCGCTTCAGGGAATTAAGTCCCTTCAAAGGTCGCAGAAGATAACGGAGTCGGTCCTCGATCTCCTCAAAAACATGGCCACCCTGCGTGATGTTCGCCATCAGAACGATCATCAGCGTCTCAAGAGTGCATCCTTCCGGCGCAAGTTCGCCAGCCATATATTCTTCGCCAAACGCCAGCCCGGAATTAATAACTAGAGAACGCTCAGCCTGTTTTGTTTTGAGATGTAAGCCTGCTTCAACGCCGGGCGTTGCCCCACGATAAGTATGTATCGTGCCGTCACTGAACGTGACTCGCAGCGTTCCAACCTGAATAAATTTCTTCAGAACGAAATCGAGAATGGGTTTCACGCCTGTCTCCCTCCTGTTCACGCGTCATGACAAGACATGACACAGTCTTCAGTTTCCTGACCGGGAGAGCAGACATCAAAAAACCCGGCGCGGGAATACCCGGCCGGGTTTTCTGTTGGCTATGCCAGAGAAATCAGCCTTCGGCTTCTTCCGTGACTGCAGATTCGGCAGCAGCTTCTTCAGCTGCGTTCTCTGCCTGCAGTTCGCCGAGGATGTTGTCATCCTCTTCTTCCACGCCAACGGCTTCGCCGCGGGCCTGGCGCTCAGCTTCTTCAGCAGAACGTGCAACGTTGACTGTCAGCGGAATGGAAACTTCCGGGTGCAGGACGATGCGGGCTTCCGTCAGGCCAAGAGACTTGATCGGGTGAGCCAGAACAACCTGCTGACGAGCAACCGTAAGGCCAGCGTCCGTAGCAGCAACAGCGATATCACGCGTGCTGACAGAGCCGTACAGGTTGCCGCTGTCACTTGCCTGACGGATGATGATGACAGACAGGCTGTCCATACGTTCGGCAAGACGCTCAGCTTCTTCGCGCTTCTTGATGTTCAGCGCTTCAAGCTGGGCGCGCTCCGTGTCAAAGCGCTTGCGGTTTGCGGCCGTAGCACGCATCGCCTTGCCTTGCGGAAGCAGGAAGTTACGGGCGTAACCCGGCTTCACGGAAACAAGATCGCCCATCTGGCCGAGATGCTCGACCCGCTGGAGCAGGATCAGTGCGGTCTGGGACATGGTGCTCTCCTCAGCTTACGACGTAGGGGAGCAGGGCAAGGAAGCGGGCACGCTTGATAGCCTGCGCCAGCTCACGCTGCTTCTTGGCCGAAACAGCCGTGATACGGCTCGGCACGATCTTGCCACGCTCAGAGAGGAAGCGGCTCAGAAGACGCACGTCCTTGTAGTCGATCTTCGGCGCATTCGGGCCGGAGAACGGGCAGGACTTACGACGACGATAGAAAGGACGGCGTGCGCCGACAGCCGTGCGACGGGCTGCTGGGTTGACGTCGTTCACGTCGGTGGTGGTTGTATCGGACATGTTTCTTACTCCGCTCCAGCCGCCTCACGAGCATCGTCCTGCTCGCCGCGTGCACGGTATTCTTCACGGTCTTCGCTGCCACGACGCGGGCCGCCACGGCCGCTCTCGAAGCGACCAGCCGGCTTGGAGCCGCCACGGAAGCTACCACGGTCGCCGCGGTCATCATTCTTGCGAGCAAGAACCGGGGACGGAGTTTCGTCGATTTCGTCAACGCGAAGCGTCAGAACGCGAAGCACGTCTTCGTTCAGGCCGAGCTGACGCTCAACTTCACGAAGCGTATCCGGCGTGCAGTCGATACCGAGCAGGACGTAATGGCCCTTACGGTTCTTCTTGATGCGGTATGCGAGCGAACGGAGACCCCAGAATTCGCGCTTCTGGATGGAACCACCATTCTCGGTCAGCAGGGCTTCAATGGTCTCAACCAGGCTCTCGACCTGTGCCTGAGACACATCGTTACGTGCGATGAGCACGCTTTCGTACAGTGGCATGAAAACTCCCTTCGGATAAGGTCAACCCAACTGGTCCAGCCCGTGCCGGAGACAGTGCAATCTTTATGGGAAAGCGCGGGTATAGCCGGCGCGACGCCACATCGCCCGGCAGGGAAAGGCTGCATTAATCATGCAGCCTAACGGAAATCAAGGATAAACTCAGAGTCGACGCAGCTCTGCCGGGACATATTCGTCAGGAACGTTCCAGATTTCCTGAACAACATACTGAATTACAAACCCACATTTCTGATAATTGGTCAGAGCTCTGGGATGATCCAGTGTGCAGGTATTGACCCGCAATCGCCAGCACCCTGCCGCAAACGCCTGAGAAATCGCGGAATCTAGCAATGCCCGACCTAAGCCATGACCAATTGCCGCTGGCAGCAGTCCGAAGTACGCCAGATTGGCGTCTCCACCCTCTCTCAGATCCAGTTCGTAGAACCCAAGAGGCGTACCATCTGCCTGCCAGAGCACCATGAAGTAAACGTCAGGATCATGGACGATTTCAGCCAGTTTTTCGTCCGGCATCGGACGACGCATCCACCAGCAATAGTCTTTACCGACTTCCCGATAAAGCTTGCGGTATAGCGGCAAAGCCGGAGGGAGAACTCTCTCAAGAGAGATCCCCTCCGGCCAAACCGGAGCTGGGCGGCTCGCCCTCGTCTCCAGAAAAGTCACACCCACCTCAAAGCGGGTGGATGATCCCTGCGGATGAAGCCAGGCCGGCAGCATGACCCAGACGATCAGTTATCGTCGAGGAAGGAACGCAGCTTGCGGCTGCGGCTCGGGTGCTTGAGCTTGCGAAGAGCCTTTGCCTCGATCTGACGAATACGCTCACGCGTCACGTTGAACTGCTGGCCCACTTCCTCAAGGGTGTGGTCCGTGTTCATGCCAATACCGAAACGCATCCGCAGAACGCGCTCTTCACGTGGCGTCAGGGATGCCAGAACGCGCGTGGTTGCTTCACGCAGGTTGGTCTGGATCGCGGCATCCAACGGAATAACAGCCGTCTTGTCCTCGATAAAGTCACCAAGATGGCTGTCTTCCTCGTCGCCAATCGGCGTTTCAAGGGAGATCGGCTCCTTGGCAATCTTCAGGACCTTCCGGACCTTCTCCAGCGGCATACCCAGCTTCTCAGCCAGCTCTTCCGGAGCAGGCTCACGCCCGATCTCATGCAGCATCTGACGGGACGTGCGCACCAGCTTGTTGATCGTCTCGATCATGTGCACCGGAATACGGATCGTCTTGGCCTGATCGGCGATAGAACGCGTGATCGCCTGACGGATCCACCAGGTGGCATAGGTCGAGAACTTGTAACCGCGACGGTACTCGAACTTGTCCACGGCCTTCATCAGACCGATGTTGCCTTCCTGAATCAGATCCAGGAACTGCAGACCACGGTTCGTGTACTTCTTGGCAATCGAGATCACGAGACGCAGGTTGGCCTCGATCATTTCCTTCTTGGCACGTGTGGAGTCACGCTCACCACGGGAAATGGTCGCATACACACGGCGGAATTCCCCAACCGGCAGGCCAGTCTCGTGAGAAAGCGCCGCAAGATCGGCACGCATGGAGCGGATCTGGTCCAGGTGCTTGGTCGTCAGCGTCTTCCAGCCCTTACCGGGCAGAGTGCAGATAAAATCAACCCAGGTCGGGTCCATCTCACGGTTACGATACTTCAGCAGGAAGTCATCACGCGAAATCTTGCAGCCCTCAGCCAGACGCAGCAAGCGACCTTCGAGGTTATTCAGACGCTGAACATGCATCTTGATCTGGGCAACAAGCTCTTCAATCCGGTTGTTATGCAGGTGAACCTGCTCCACCAGACTGACCAGTTCATGGCGCAGTTCTTCATAGATGTTCTCAGACTTGTCCGAGCTTTCCTCGCCGGCCGTCAGGGCCTCCAGACGCTTGACCTGAAGCTGACGCAGCTTGTGATACAGCGGCTCGATGGCTTCGAAGCGGGCCAGAATTTCTGGCTTCAGCTTCTCTTCCAGAGCAGACAGGGACAGGCCACTGCCTTCCTGCTGATCACCGTCGCCTTCTTCGGCATCGTCGTCCGTGGCGTCTTCGTCAGACGCAGCTTCCTCGCCTTCCTCGCCCTCTTCGCCTTCAGGACCCGGACCGACAGCCTGACTGGCTTCCAGATCGACGATGTCACGGAGCAGCATTTCGCCGTCCTTGAGGCGTTCATGCCAGGAAATGATCGCGCGGATCGTCAACGGGCTTTCGCAAAGCCCGCCAATCATCTCGTCACGACCCGCTTCAATGCGCTTGGCGATCGCGATTTCGCCTTCGCGGGACAGGAGCTCTACAGACCCCATCTCACGCAGATACATCCGAACCGGATCATCCGTGCGGCTGGCAGCCTCGGCATCAATATTGCCGCCCTGAGGCTCGTCTGATTCCTCAGCTTCTTCCTTGGCTTCTTCCTGAGCCGGCTCAGCTTCGTCCTGTTCTTCGTTTTCCAGAACCTGAATGCCCATCTCTGACAGAGCTGCCATGACGTCTTCGATCTGCTCGGAGGACATCTGGTCCTGCGGCAGAACGGCGTTCAGCTCGTCAAAGGTAATATGGCCACGCTCACGCCCTTTGGCGATCAGCCGCTTCACGGCAGCGGATTGCGTATCAAGAAGAGTGGCATCCCCCTCCTGTTCCTGCGCGTTCCGATCCGTACCAGAGGCTGTTTTCGTCGCCATGCGTCTCTCCCTCAACTCCACCGAAAGCAAGCAATTCGGCAGCGTGCAGGTGGTCGATCCTGAGCCGTAAGTCAAGGTTTAGACGAAAAAGAAAGCAACTTCAGGGCAATAAAAAACGTTAGCCCCGGCCTTTTTCACCCTTCCTCTTCAACATCCTCACCGCGTCGCAGCGCTTCCAGAACCCTCATCCGCGCCAGCAGGCTTTCCGGAAAAGAAGAGTCTCCGCCCCCTCCACCAGAATAGACCTGCATGATGGTTGCCTGAATGTCATTGGCCACTTCGCGCTCGAAATTGCGAAAATTTACAAGCCCGTAAAAGTGCCACCAGCTCTCCACGACATCGATCTTGAGAACTTCATCTCTGTCTTTTCCGAGCCCCACTTCCCGAGGCATGGGACTTTCTGTCACGGCCGCCACGATATCCGTCAGTCCATGAGCCTCGATCCAGCGATGGCAGTTCTCTTCCGTCAGATCCTCGTCCTGACAACTCCAGTCTAGAAGAGCGGAGCGAATCCGATCCAGATCCACTGGTAGAGCCAGACTGCTATAAGCCTGCTCTACCTCCGGAAGAATATCCGGATAGCGCAGCAGCATCGCAGTCAGAATGTTGAGACGCTCCACACTCCCCTGCTCGATATGCCGCATCTCGCCGGGGGCCTGCGTTGAAAGAGGAAGCGGTGCCCCTTTCTTCTGGAACGGCTTTTTGCTTCCACCCCCGCGCCTGAACCGGGCAAAAAACATATCCAGAAACGTACTGCGATACTCAGACGCGAGTGCCCGATCCGGGATCAGCTTTGACAGAGCAACAAGCTTCTCACGCAACGCCGCCCGCTGATCGGGACCGGGATCAACCATCCCCCCTGTCATCAACCCGAACAATTCAGTCGCCAGAGACGTCGCCCCAGACAGGGCTTCCTTCATGGCCGCAACGCCGCGTGTACGGATCAGACTGTCCGGATCATCTTTAGGGTCGAGGCGGCAGAACCTGAGCGTTCGTTCGGGAGACAGCAGCGGAAGCGCGACTTCACAGACCCGCAAAGCGGCGCGGGCTCCTGCCGCATCACCATCCAGACACAGGATCGGAGAGGGCGTCATGCGCCACAGCAGATCCAGCTGCTCTTCGCCCAGCGCAGTCCCCAACGGCGCCACAGCACCGCCGAAGCCTGCCTGGTCCAGAGCAATGACGTCCATATACCCTTCAACCACAACAAGCTCAGCCCCTTTGTGGACAGCCTCACGCGCCAGATCGAGGTTGTAGAGTGTACGCCGCTTGGAGAAGAGCGCCGTTTCCGGACCATTGAGATATTTCGGTTGCCCGTCTCCCAGGGTGCGTGCGCCAAAAGAAATCAGCTTGCCGCGGCGATCCCGGATCGGAAACGTCACGCGATTGAAGAACAGTTCCCCTTTGGGCTGTCCCCGATCATCCACGCGCAAAATGCCCGCCTGAACCAGCATTTCAGGCGTCACATCATGGGCGCGCAATTCTTCAGCCAGATGCCGCCCATCGCCAGACCACCCCAAACCAAACCGCTCGATGGTCGCGTCACTCAGTCCGCGCCCACGCAGATAAGCGAGCCCTTCCCGTCCTTCCGGAAGAAAGAGCCGACGCCGGTAACTGGCCTGAACAAGGGACAGAACATCGCCAAGAGATTTGACCTCCCGCGCACGCGCCTCACTCCGTGGGTCCTGCTTCGGAACTTCAAGGCCTGCTTCAGCGGCTAGTTGCTCAACAGCCTCAGGGAAACTCCGGCCGTCGCTCTGCATGACAAAGGAGATCGCATCGCCATGAGCGCCGCAGCCAAAGCAATGGAAATGGTCATCATAGACGTAAAAAGACGGCGTCTTTTCCCCATGGAAAGGACAGCATGTCTTCCAGTTACGACCGGAGCGAACCAGCTTGTTGCGACGCCCGATCAGGGAGGCCAGCGGCGTTCGATTGCGGAGTTCGTCCAGAAAGGCGGCGTCAAATGCCATCGGGCAGCAGGAGCCTTTCAATCAGGTCTGTCAGGAGAGAAGGCTCTTACAATCCTGGGAAGGGAAAATCTACTCTTCCCCAAATCTCCCTGCGTTAAAGAAAACCTGAATAGTGAATGCCAGTTTCCGAAACAATCGTAGCCGTTTTCCTGATCTGGAAACGATTACAATATGAAAGACAGAAGAAATTTTTTTCTTTTGACACCCATCAAGGGAAAAGGCGCAAATATAGCGTCAATATGGCAGTCGAATGAGGCACAGGCCCCTGCATCCCTTTAGGGGGATGGATGAGTCGCGCCTTCACAAAAGATTAAAGACGCAGGATCTCAACCTATGACCGTAAAAATCACGGTACTAAAAGAACAGGACGAAGGCGGTGAACGCCGCGTCGCCCTGATCCCGCAGGTTGTCGAGCGCCTCAGCAGCCTCGGCGTCTCTTTCGCGATGGAAAACGGGGCCGGTGCCGCCTCTTCCTACCCGGATGAAACCTATAAAAACGTAACCCTTTCAACAGACAGGAAGGCGCTCCTCGGCGATGCGGATATTGTCCTCGCCGTTCAGCCTCCCACCATTGAAACCGTTCAGGCCATGAAGCCCGGCGCCGTTCTGGTGTCTTTCATTTACGGCCGAAACCACCCTGATCTGGTCAAAGCCCTTCGGGACCAGAAAGTCACATGCTTCGCCATGGAGCTGGTTCCCCGCATTTCCCGCGCGCAGGCCATGGATGCCCTGTCCAGTCAGGCCACCCTCGCAGGCTATTACGCCGTTCTGCTCGGGTCCGTGCACATGACCAAGATCCTTCCCATGATGACCACAGCTGTCGGTTCCCTGCGGGCCGCGCAGGTTCTGGTCATGGGCCTTGGCGTCGCTGGCCTACAGGCCCTCGCAACGGCCAAGCGTCTTGGTGCCGTCACGGAAGGCTATGACGTCCGCCCCGAAACACGCGAAGAAGCACAGTCTCTCGGTGCCAAATTCGTCGATACCGGCGTGGATGCCACTGGCAAGGGCGGTTATGCCCGTGAACTGACGGACGAAGAAAAGCAGACGGTCCGCAAGGCTATCAGCGATCACATCGCCCGCGCCGACCTGATCGTCACGACAGCCGCCGTCCCCGGCAAAAAGGCTCCGCGCCTGATTGATGCCGAGCAGATCAAGGCCATGAAACCCGGCTCCGTCATCATCGACCTCGGTGCAGAAGGTGGTGGCAACTGTGAAGGCACACAGGCTGGCCAGACCGTGCAGGTCGGCCCGACGACGATTGTCGGCCCCATCAATGTTCCGTCCATGCTCGCCCTTCAGGCCAGTGAACTTTATTCCAAGAACATCATGCATCTGCTCCAGCAGATCCTGACCAAGGAGGGTCAGATCCAGCTGGATTTCACGGATGAAGTCATTTCCGGCACAGCCCTGACTCATGATGGCTACATCACGAACGAAGGCATCCGCACGGCCGTCGATCCGAATTCCCCGGCACCGCCCGCACCGCAACCCCCTGCCC
>NZ_JACRVV010000012.1:0-66592 GCF_018812035.1 Gluconobacter sp. P5B12
GGCTGGGGCGGACCGGGTTGGTTCGGTTACGGCTGGGGTACGCCGGGCTGGGGCGGCGGCTGGGGCTGGGGCGGCTGGGGTGTTGGTGCTGCCCTTGGCGTTGCAGCCGGTATGGCGATCGAAGGCGCTGCCAATTCCTATCCCGGCGGATACTACCCTGGCGGGTATCAGGGGGGTGTTCCTGCTGGCGGGTATGCCGTTCCGCAGGGATATTATGGAGCGCCAGCCTACTACGGTGGTGCCCCGCCTTATACTTGGGGGTATTGAGGCGGGAGTATAAAGGCGCGGCCTTTTCGTCAGTCAGTGACGAAATCGGCGGCGCGGTATCCCTGAGCGAACAGATGTGCGCGCAGACCTGAAAAATTGATCTGCGTACCAATCACCTTCTTCACGTTCGGTTTTGCGTGGAAGGCCAGACCCAGCCCGGCGCTGGCCAGCATTGGAATATCGTTCGCACCGTCACCGGTTGTGAGCGCAGCACGAAGTTGAACGCCCCGCTCAGTTGTCAGGGCTTCTAGGTGAGTCAGCTTTGCATCTGGCCCCAGAACCGGGCCGCCGAGCTTTCCGGTCATCTTGCCATCAACGATATCAAGAATATTTCCGTGGTTTTCGTCGAAGCCACACAGCTCTGCCACACGTTGTGTGAACCATGTGAAGCCACCTGACACCAGAGCCGTGCGCGCGTTGTGCTTGCGCATGGTCTGCACGAGCTCTTTTGCGCCGTCCGTCAGGGTTACAGTCTTCCAGACGTCTTCCAGAACAGACGCTGATTTTCCTGCGAGCAGAGCAACGCGTTGTTCAATGGACGTTTCAAAGTCGATCTCTCCATTCATGGAGGCTCGGGTGATGGCCGCAACCTGCTCGCCTACACCAAGAGCTGCGGCCATTTCATCCAGCGTTTCTCCCGTCACGATGGTGCTGTCCATGTCTGCGACGAGAACAGCTTTACGACGGCCACGAGTTTTCAGCAGCAGTGTGTCGACCTGATAGGGGGCCAGCGTTGCGCGGATTGTTGCGGCGCTTGCGGCGCCGGGCCCAGGCGTAGGGCATGGAATATCGACGGCTTCCCCTTCAGACAGAACGATAGGGGCTTTGCCTTTCACCAGAGAGCGGGCGACGTCGATGGCTTCTGGTTTGAGGGGGCCAGCCTTGCGGTCGGCAATGAGTGTCAGAACGGAAGGAAGGGACATAAGCTCTCGTAACGATCCAGCGCGTGTGGCAGGAACAGGGGAATGAACGCCCCAAAGACAGCAATCATTGTGGCTGGCCCGACGTGCTCCGGCAAGTCTGCTCTGGCTCTTGATCTTGCGCGGACCTTCAATGGAACAGTGATTAATGCTGATTCCATGCAGGTTTACCGCGATCTTCATATTCTCACAGCGCGCCCTGATGCAGCGGATGAGGCGGCTGTTCCGCACCGTTTGTATGGTGTTTTGGATGCGGCGACGCCGGGAAGTGTGGCCTGGTGGCGCGAGCAGGCTCTGACCGAAATGGACGCGGCCTGGAGGGCTGGTCGTCTGCCAATTCTGTGTGGAGGTACGGGCATGTATCTCCGCGCTCTTACAGATGGTCTCGTGGAAGTGCCTGACCCGGGGGAGAGCGCGCGACAGGAAGCCCGAACGCTGGCGCAGGACATTGGCCCGGCAGCTCTGCATGAGAAGCTGTTGGAGGTAGATCCGGAAACTGCCTCCACGCTGCGCCCGAATGATACGCAGCGTATCTCCAGAGCATGGGAAGTCTGGCGTGGGACGGGGCATGGTCTTGTCTGGTGGCGGGTTCAACCCGGTCTGCCAGCGGCTCCCTGCCGATTTGTTTCCGTTCTTCTTGATCCGCCACGGGAGGAATTGCGGGCGTCTCTTGATGCCCGCTTCGGCCAGATGCTTGAGGCTGGGGCGCTGGATGAAGTGCGTCAACTTGTTGCACGGGGGCTGGATTCTGTATTGCCAGCCATGCGCGCGCATGGGGTTCCTGAGCTTGCTGCGGTGTTGCAGGGTGACGTGACGATCGAGGCTGCGCGACAGGCTGCTGTTCTGGCGACAGGCCGATATACGCGCCGACAGGCGACGTGGTTTCGGCATCATGCCTTGGGATCAGAGGGTAATTCGATGGTTTCGTTTCGTAGATACACCCCATTTGCGCAAGAATCGAAAACAGAACACGAAAAAATTGAGAATTTTATATCTGAGCGAGTTGACGAATCCTACAGAACTGTCCTAAATCCCGCGCCTCATACCCCTTAGGAGGATACGGTGACGGCTTCTGCTGAAAGAGACGCAACAACAGGCAACGAGGCGCTGAATGGCGCGGAGGTGCTTCTGCGCGTTCTCGATGAACAGGGCGTAGAGGTAGTCTTTGGCTATCCGGGGGGCGCTGTCCTTCCAATCTACGATGCGCTCTTCAAGCAGGACCGTATCCGCCACATTCTTGTCCGTCATGAGCAGGCTGCCGTTCATGCGGCTGAGGCCTATGCGCGTTCGACGGGCAAGGTTGGTGTTGTTCTGGTGACATCCGGTCCTGGCGCAACCAATGCCGTGACCGGTCTTGTCGATGCGCTGATGGATTCGATCCCGCTGGTCTGCCTGACCGGTCAGGTGCCGACGAAGCTGATTGGCAATGATGCGTTCCAGGAAGCGGACACAACGGGCATTACCCGCCCGGCCACGAAGCACAACTATCTGGTGCGGACGCCGGGCGCTCTGGCCCAGACTGTGCGTGAAGCTTTCGAGGTGGCGCGTTCCGGTCGTCCGGGGCCTGTGCTGGTTGATCTGCCCAAGGACATCACGGTTGGTCAGGCTCCGCTGACGGCGCCTGCCATGTCCCGGCTGAAGCGTTTCCGCCATCAGGGTGGGCCGGATGCAGAGGCGATTGCCCGCACGGTCGAGGCCATGAAGACGGCCAAGCGCCCGCTGTTCTACACGGGCGGTGGTATCATCAACTCCGGTCCCGAAGCGTCTGAGCTGCTGCGTCGTCTGGCGCGCAAGACGGGTTTCCCGGTGACGTCCACGCTGATGGGGCTGGGAGCGTTTCCGTCTCCTGATCCGCAGTTCCTCGGTATGCTGGGCATGCACGGGTCTGTTGAGGCGAACATGGCCACGCATGGCTGTGATCTGCTGATCGCTCTGGGTGCGCGTTTTGATGATCGCGTGACGGGCCGTGTGGACGCGTTTTCGCCGAATTCGTTCAAGGTTCATGCGGATATTGATCCGAGCCAGATCAACAAGATCATCCGTGTGGATGTACGTCTGGAAGGTGATGTTCGCGATACGCTTCAGGCGCTGCTGGACGCATGGGACGATACGCTGGCACCTGATCTGAGCACATGGTGGAACCAGATTGCGTCCTGGCGCAGCGTGGATGGCTTCGGCTTCACGCAGGACATGACGCCGTCTGCGGTGATCCGTCCGCAGCATGCCGTTCGTCGCCTGTACGAAATGGCGATGGAAACGGGGCGTGACACGTTTGTGTCCACCGAGGTCGGCCAGCATCAGATGTGGGCGGCCCAGCACTTCCAGTTTGCCAAGCCGAACCGCTGGCTAACGTCTGGTGGTCTGGGAACGATGGGCTACGGTTTGCCAGCTGCTGTGGGCGCGCAGGTTGCGCATCCGGATGCGCTGGTGATTGATATCGCGGGTGAGGCCTCGACCCTGATGAACATTCAGGAACTGGGGACGATTGCGCAGTATCGTCTGCCAGTGAAGATCTTCATCCTGAACAACCAGTATATGGGCATGGTGCGCCAGTGGCAGGAACTGCTGCATGGGTCACGCTATTCCCAGTCTTACAGCGAGGCGCTGCCAGATTTTGTGAAGCTGGCAGAAGCGTTCCAGGCAACCGGGATGCGTGCGACCTGCGTGGGTGAGCTGGACGATGTCATCCGCCGGATGCTGGAGCATGACGGTCCTGTCATCGCGGATATCTGCGTGGCGGAAAATGAAAACTGCTACCCGATGATTCCATCGGGTGCGGCCCACAACCAGATGCTGCTTGGCCCGGATCAGGATTCCGCAGCCGCAGGTCTGACCGAAGAAGGGATGATGCTGGTCTGATGACGGAGACAATCCAACATTCGGTCATCTCGGTTCTTATTGAGGACGAGAGTGGCGCACTGGCCCGCGTGGTGGGTCTGTTTTCAGGCCGGGGCTACAACATTGAGAGCCTGACGGTTGCGCTGGTGGATGCCGAGCGCAGCCTGTCACGCATTACGGTTCTGACGTCGGGCACCCCGCAGGTTATTGAGCAGATCAAGGCGCAGCTGAAGCGTCTGATTCCGGTTCATGCGGTCTGTGATCTGACGGAAGAAGGCCCGTATGTGGGCCGTGAGCTTGCTCTGGTGAAAGTCGTCTCCCGCGGCGAAAACCGTACGGAAGGTCTGCGGATTGCAGATTCCTTCCGGGCGCGCCCGGTTGATACGAC
Source organism: Gluconobacter sp. P5B12 (assembly GCF_018812035.1). NCBI lineage: Bacteria > Pseudomonadati > Pseudomonadota > Alphaproteobacteria > Acetobacterales > Acetobacteraceae > Gluconobacter > Gluconobacter sp. P5B12. The sequence continues at coordinate 4,414 of NZ_JACRVV010000012.1, forward strand.
GGCCACCAGTTTTGTGTTCGAACTGACGGGGTCTCCCTCCAAGATCGACGCTTTTATCGAGTTGATGCGCCCCCTTGGCCTGGCTGAGGTTTCGCGCACGGGGATTGCGGCCATTGGTCGTGGCCCTTCTGTCTTTCACGTTAACGAGGAACATGTCTGATGCGGGTGTATTACGATCGCGATGCCGATCTGAATCTGATCAAGAGCAAGAAAGTCGCGATCATTGGCTACGGCAGCCAGGGTCACGCTCATGCCAACAACCTGCGTGACAGCGGCCTGACCGACATTGTCATTGGCCTGCGTCCGACGTCCTCTGCCGTCAAGAAGGCAGAAGAGGCTGGTTTCAAGGTCATGTCCCCGGACGAGGCTGCTGCCTGGGCCGATGTGGTCATGGTTCTGACGCCGGATGAAGGCCAGGGCGCCCTGTACAAGGACAGCCTTGAGAAGAACCTGAAGCAGGGTGCAGCTCTTGCATTCGCACATGGTCTTTCCATCCACTTCCGCATCATTGAAGCCCGTCCGGATCTGGACGTGTTCCTGATCGCCCCGAAGGGCCCGGGCCACACGGTGCGTTCCGAATACCAGCGTGGCGGTGGCGTTCCGTCCCTCGTTGCTGTGGCTCAGAATGCTTCTGGCAAGGCTCTGGACATCGCTCTGTCCTACGCTTCCGCAAATGGTGGCGGCCGTGCAGGCATCATCGAGACGAGCTTCAAGGAAGAAGTCGAAACCGATCTGTTCGGTGAGCAGGCTGTTCTGTGTGGTGGTGTCGTTGACCTGATCCGCGCTGGTTTCGAGACGCTGGTTGAAGGTGGCTATGCCCCGGAAATGGCTTACTTCGAGTGCCTGCACGAAATGAAGCTGATCGTGGATCTGATCTACGAAGGCGGCATTTCCAACATGAACTACTCCATCTCCAACACTGCGGAGTATGGTGAGTACGTGACGGGTCCGCGCATCATCACGCCGGAAACGAAGGCTGAGATGAAGCGCGTTCTGACGGACATTCAGGATGGGACGTTCGTTCGTAACTTCATCCTTGAGAATCAGTCTGGTGGCGTTGGCTTCAAGGCTATCCGCGCTCGCAATGACGCTCACCAGATCGAGAAGACCGGTGAGAAGCTGCGTGCGATGATGCCGTGGATTGCCAAGGGCAAGCTGGTCGACAAGGCCAAGAACTGATCTTTACGGATTAGATCCCCTTAGTCGCTATCGGCTAGGGGGTATGAAGAGCACGCATTGCGAGGCTGAGATATTTCAGCCTTGGAGTGCGTGTTTTTTTATGCGCTGTGCAGTAGAGGACGCTGAATTTCTAGCCAAGGGTCAGCGTCCATTGCTGAGGCAAAAAGACGTTGAAGTGAAGGGTGATCCCAAAGGCCTGCCGCTTTTTTGGATGTTCTGAGAGCGGTTTTACCCCTGATTCCCAAAAGATAGTTCTTGTTTAGGGCGACCGGCTACGGGGGATGGGTCGGCAATGTCGGCCCTGCTTTTTCAGGGAATGTGACATATTCGCGAATCAGGCCAGAAAACCCTTGCATCCGCAGGAAGGGGGCTCTAACTACCGCGCTTCTTGGCCCAAGGGGGCGATTTCGCCCAACAGGCTGTCTACTGGTTTGGGGGTACGTGATGAACGCACTTGCTCAACTGGGGATGGTATCGGAACTCCCGAGAGATATCCAGAACAGCGCTGCTCACTCTGTTGAAGAGGAGCGCAAAGACTACTTTATTGAACGGGATGGCGAACGCTATGCCGGTAATCATCTGCTGATCGATTTCTGGGATGCCCGGAATCTTGATGATCCAGCACGGATTGATGAGACGCTGCGCGAGGGTGCTATTGCAGCCGGTGCAACGATTCTGCACAGCCATTTCCATCACTTCACGCCGAATGGTGGTGTGTCTGGTGTTCTGGTTCTGGCGGAAAGTCACATCTCGATCCACACATGGCCAGAGCGTAATTACGCTGCGGTAGATGTGTTCATGTGTGGCGCCTGTGATCCGAATCTTTCGATTCCGGTCATGCAGCGCCTGTTCCAGGCTGGCCGCATCGAAGTCGATGCCGTACGCCGTGGACGCGTGCAGGACAGGAACGCTAGCGCGGCCTGACTCTCGGATAGGGGCCAGCCGAGCCGGCTGGTCTTTACTCTGCTATTCAATCCCGACAAGGAACCGATGACCATGGCTGAAACATGGATCAACGAGACCCTGTACCCGGACTGGGGACAGCGTTTTCTCGTAACGCGCGAGCTCGCGCGCGTAAAATCTGATTTCCAGGACATTGTTGTCTTTGAAAGCTCCAGCCATGGCCGTGTGCTGGTTCTGGATGGCGTTATCCAGATCACGGAACGCGATGAGTTCGTTTATCAGGAAATGCTGACGCATGTTCCGATGCTGGCCCATCCGTGTGCGAAGCGCGTTCTGATCATTGGTGCGGGTGATGGTGGCGTTCTGCGTCGCGTTCTTGAGCACAAGACCGTTGAAAAAGCCGTCATGGTGGAAATCGATGGTGCTGTGATCGAACTGTCCAAGCAGCACCTGCCGAACATTGCGGGCGATGCCTGGAACGACCCGCGCGCTGAAGTGATTGTTGGTGACGGTATCGACTATGTTGCCAAGGCTGCTGACGGCTCTTTTGACGTCATCATCGTGGACAGCACGGATCCGATCGGCGTGGGTGAAGTTCTGTTTACGGACGAATTCTACAGCAACTGCGCACGTATCCTGTCGGATGAAGGTCTGATCGTGAACCAGTGTGGTGTCCCGTTCATGCAGTCTGATGAACTGTATGAGACGAGCCTGCGTCGTGCGAAATTCTTCCCGCATGTTTCAGCTTATGTTGCCGCTGTCCCGACTTATGTCGGCGGTTTCATGACGCTGGGTATGGCTTCCAAAGGCCAGGCTCCGAACACGCAGACGCTGGAGCAGATCCGCGGCCGTGCAGACGCAGCCAAGATTCTTGGCACGACACGCTATTGGACGCCTGAAATTCACGTCGGCTCTTTTAATCTGCCGCCGTATATTGCCGAGCATCTTCCTAAGACGGAGAAGTAAGGCCTGATCCTTCGCTCTTTTAGGAGCGAGGGATCTTAAAGACAGCTTTCGAGGCTGCTGCTCATGCGTTCCAGAAGCGTAATGAGAATACCTCTTTCCAGCGGAGTGAAGCCTTTGAAGGCTTCTTCGCTGGCCCCTTCCATAATCGGAATAACCTGCTGGCTTTTAGTGAGGCCGACTGCTGAAAGTCGGATCTGACTGACGCGTTTGTCGTCCGGATCGGGTTCGCGTTCGATCAGGCCGTCCCGTTCCATGCGTGCCAGAAGCGTTGCCATGCCGGGCTGTTCAATCCCTGCGAGTTCGGCGAGCACCTTTTGAGTAAGGACTTCACCTTTTCCGAGTGCCAGGAAGACCGGGATTTGGCCTGCGCGCATACCGGCAGGTTTGAGTTTCTGTTCCATCAGGCGCGTGAAAAGGCGCCCGGTCTTACTTGTTAGCGAGCCTATGGAGAGGCAAGGGGCCTGATTTTGCATGAGGAACTGCCTTCAGGTGGATAATGTGGATAACATACATAACATGTTATGTATTTAATCTGAAAAGACTGTTCGTATCGTAAAGCGGTTTTCCTGATCTCTTTGGAAATCAGGAAAACGAGAGGAACCGCTTAGGGCGTAGAGGTATGTGGTAGGGGCTTGCACTGATGGTCGCGATACAGACTCCATTCTTCACAGGTCTGTCCGGAGGGAAGGTGACACATCCCAATCTGTCCTCCCGGCTGACTGATAATTTCCAGAGTTCCTCCCCGCTTTGTGCAGGAGACACTGGCCGGGTTTGCCAGACCTATGAGATGTGGCTTTTGCGGTTGCTCCGCGCTGCATGCAGCCAATAGGAGAAGAGTGGCGCCATAGACGCTGTTTTTGAGCGAGAAGCGCATATCAGGGTGCCGTCCTTGTAAAGAAGCGGACGTTGTTTTCCTTGGCGCCAAGGGTTTTTACAGCCTCTGCGAATTTCTGGAAGTGCGGCGTTTTGAGGTGCACATCAAAGGCAGCCTGATCGCGATAGGTTTCGACAAGCACAATGAGATTCGGATCTTCGTTGGATGTCATCACGTCAAAGCTATGGCAGTCGGGCTCGTCCGCGTTTGAATGCTTGCTGTCATAAGCGCACATTTCAAGGAATTTTTCCCGATTTTCTGGGGGGATGGACAATTCTGCAATGACAGTCAGTTCGCCAGCCATGAAAGTTCTCCCGTTCTGGTTACAAAGGTATGCGGCAATCGTAACGCAGAACTAACCGTAACGATTGCGAAGAGATCAGGAAACTGGCAGGATCGAGTCCGACCAATACGGGAGAGACTGGCCTTCATGGCTGGCGCCGAAGGAGCAACCGCCCCGGAAACTCTCAGGCCAAAGGACCGAGTTGGTCGGTAAATTCTGGAGAGAGGTGCGCCTGACGTACCCGCCGACGGGATAGCGATCTCAGGCGAAAGGACAGAAGGGGCGGCGTTATCCGGAAACTCCGGGCGCGTCTGCACCTTCACGTTCTGACCGGGCCGGACCTACCCTATGACCGACTCTCTCCAGCGTACTCCTCTCCATGCTCTCAATCTGGAACTTGGCGCTAAAATGGTGCCATTCGCGGGTTATGAGATGCCGCTTCAGTATCCGGCCGGGCTGATGGCCGAGCATCTGCACACGCGTAGCAAGGCTGGGCTTTTTGACGTCTCCCATATGGGGCAAATCCGGATTGCTGCCAGAAATGGTGATGTCCGGGACGCTGCGCTCGCACTCGAAAGCCTGATTCCGGCTGACTATGCGGGGCTGGCGAAGGGGCGGCAGCGTTACGGATTTCTGACGAATGACGCTGCAGGCATTCTGGATGATCTGATGGTCGCCAATATGGGTGATGATCTGTTCGTCGTGGTGAATGCGTCCTGCAAGGAGCAGGATGCGGCGCTGATTGAAGCGGCTCTTTCTGACCGTTGCATTGTGACGCGGCAGTTTGATCGCGCGCTGATGGCGCTGCAGGGACCTGAAGCTCAGGACGCTCTGGCTCCTCTTTGCCCGGCAGCGGCAGAGATGCGCTTTATGGACGTGATCGAGACGGAGCTTGCTGGTGTTCCGGTGACGCTGTCGCGCTCGGGTTATACTGGGGAAGATGGTTACGAAATTGGCTGTGCAGCCGCGGATGCGGAGACTGTTGCGCGGGCGTTGCTGGCTCAGCCGCAGGTTCTGCCCATTGGGCTTGGAGCCCGGGATTCGCTTCGTCTGGAAGCGGGGCTTTGCCTGTATGGCAATGATATCGATACGACGACCACGCCGATTGAAGCGTCTCTGGCCTGGGCTATTCAGAAAGCCCGGCGCGAAGGGGGCTCTCGTGAAGGAGGCTATCCGGGGGCGGAGATCGTTCTGCGTCAGGCTCGTGAAAGTGTCAGCCGCAAGCGTGTTGGCCTGATGGCGGAGGGGCGTGCGCCTGTTCGTGCGGGGGCGAAGCTTTTTGCGGATGCGGAAGGCCAGAAAGAGATCGGTCTGGTGACGTCAGGGGCGTTTGGCCCGACGGTCCAGGCGCCGGTGGCGATGGGATATGTCGCAACAGATTACGCAGGGAATGACACGGCACTGTTTGCCGAACTGCGTGGAAAATTCGTTCCGGTTCATGTTCGGGCGATGCCGTTCGTGGCGCCCGGTTTCAAGCGTTAAGCCAAGGAAAAGCAGCGATGACGACTTATTATACCAAATCGCATGAATGGATCCGTCTGGACGGGGAAGAAGCAACTGTGGGCATCACGGCTCATGCTTCTGAAGAGCTGGGCGAATTGGTGTTCGTGGAAGCCAAGGACGAGGGTACGGACGTAGCGGCTGGCGATGCTGCTGCGGTTGTGGAATCCGTTAAGGCGGCGTCTGACATCTATGCTCCGGTTGCCGGTGTGCTGTCGGGCTTCAATACGAAGCTGTCCGACGAGCCGACGCTGGTTGGTAATGACCCGGAAGGTGAGGGCTGGATCTTCAAGATGAAGGTTTCCAACCCGGATGACGTGACGTCCCTTCTGACGGCAGAGCAGTACAAGAGCCTCTGACGTTCTGTGATGGGTCTGGCTTTTGCCGGACCCATTTTTCTTTCCCTGCCCATCAAGATTTCCAGAGAACGATACCGTGACGATCCTGTGGCCTGAACAGACCGAAGACTTCAGCTCCCGCCATATTGGCCCACGCTCCTCTGAAATTGCGGAGATGTTGCAGACGATTGGGGCGTCCAGCCTTGAGGATCTGATTGATCGGACGGTTCCAAAAGCCATTCTTGATCGCGGCGACCACGGGATTGGCGCGGCGCTGACGGAGCAGCAGGCTCTGGCGCGTCTGCGGGAGATTGCGTCCCGGAACCGCGTTCTGACGTCCATGATCGGGCAGGGATATTACGACACGGTTCTGCCGCCTGTGATTCAGCGCAATATTCTGGAAAATCCGGCCTGGTATACGGCTTACACGCCTTATCAGCCGGAAATCAGTCAGGGACGCCTTGAAGCGCTTCTGAACTTCCAGACGCTTGTGGCTGATTTGACGGGGCTCGATATTGCCAATGCGTCCCTGCTGGATGAGGGCACGGCCTGTGCAGAGGCGATGGCGCTGGCCAAGCGTGTCTGCAAGTCCAAGTCCGACCGGTTCTTCGTAGATGCTGATACGCATCCGCAGACGCTGGCTGTTCTGAAGACGCGGGCCGAGCCGCTGGGCTGGGAGATTGTGGTTGGTGATCCGGCGACGGATCTGGATGCGGCGTCTGTGTTTGGTGCGCTGCTCTCCTATCCGGGGTCGTCCGGCGCTGTGCGTGACCCGCGCGGTGTGATTGAGGCTGTTCATGCTCAGGGCGGTATTGTTGCCGTAACGTGTGATCCGCTGGCTCTTGTGATGCTGGAAAGCCCGGGGGCTCTGGGCGCGGACATCGCCATTGGGTCCATGCAGCGTTATGGTGTGCCGATGGGCGGTGGTGGCCCACATGCCGGGTTCATGGCGACGAAGGATGCTTACAAGCGGCACATGCCGGGGCGTCTGGTCGGTGTGTCCCGTGATAGCGCCGGGCGCCCGGCGTATCGGTTGGCGTTGCAGACCCGTGAGCAGCATATCCGCCGCGAGAAGGCGACGTCCAACATCTGCACGGCGCAGGTTCTGCTGGCCGTCATTGCGTCCATGTATGCGGTGTATCATGGACCGGAAGGGCTGAAGGCGATTGCGGGGCGTACGCATCGTCTGGCGGCTATTCTGGCTGCGGGGCTGAAGGCTCTGGGTGTGACGGTTGAGACGGAAACGTTCTTTGACACGCTCACGGTTCAGGTTGGCTCCGAAGCGCAGGGCATCATTGCTAAGGCTTTAGACGCCGGGATCAATCTGCGTGATGCGGGCGTAGGACGAATTGGTCTGTCTTGTGATGAGACGACAACGCCGGCGACCGTTCGGGCGCTGTGGCAGTGCTTCGGGGCAGATGAGGCGCGTGTTGCGGTTCTGGAGCGCGAGCTTTCTGTTGAAGAAGGTCTGCCTCAGGCGCTGTCCCGTCAGGCGGCTTTGCTGACGCATCCGGTGTTCCATGTTCATCGTTCGGAGACGGATCTGCTGCGGTATATGCGGTCTCTGTCTGACAAGGACCTTGCGCTGGACCGGACGATGATTCCGCTGGGTTCCTGCACGATGAAGCTCAATGCGACGGCGGAAATGATTCCCATCACCTGGCCTGAATTTGGGCGGATTCATCCGTTTGCGCCGAAGGATCAGCAGGCTGGGTATGCGGAACTGTTTGCGTATCTGGAGCGGACGCTGTGTGCGATTTCCGGCTACGATGCTGTGTCGCTTCAGCCAAATTCTGGTGCGCAGGGTGAGTTTGCGGGCCTTCTGGCGATCCGTGGGTATCATCAGGCGCGCGGAGATATGGATCGGGATGTGTGCCTGATTCCGGCGTCCGCCCATGGAACGAACCCGGCTTCCGCCCACATGGTGGGGATGCGTGTTGTTGTTGTGGCCTGTGACAGCAATGGCAACGTTGATGTTGAGGATCTGAAGGCGAAAATTGCGCAGCATGACGGCCGTGTGGCGGCCATCATGATTACCTATCCGTCCACGCATGGTGTGTTTGAGGAGCGGATTGTCGAGATCTGTGATCTTGTTCATGCGGCTGGTGGGCAGGTTTATCTGGATGGTGCGAACCTGAATGCGCAGGTCGGTCTGGCGCGGCCGGGTCTGTACGGGGCTGATGTTTCGCATTTCAATCTGCACAAGACGTTCTGCATTCCGCATGGCGGTGGTGGACCGGGCATGGGGCCGATTGGTGTGGGCAGCCATCTGGCGCCGTATCTGCCGGGACAGAACGGAATTGCCGTTTCTGCTGCGCCTTATGGGTCAGCGTCCATTCTGCCGATCTCTGCGGCGTACATCATGATGATGGGCGATGACGGGCTGCGCCGGGCGACGGAAATAGCCATTCTGAATGCGAACTACATCGCGGCGCGTCTGGAAGCGCATTACCCGGTGCTTTATCGGGGCAGCAATGGCTTTACGGCGCATGAGTGTATTGTTGATCTGCGGCCAATCAAGGATGCAGTTGGTGTGACGGTGGACGATATTGCCAAGCGTCTGATTGACCATGGGTTCCATGCCCCGACGGTCAGTTTCCCGGTGGCGGGGACATTCATGATCGAGCCGACAGAATCTGAGGGGAAGGTCGAGCTGGATCGGTTCTGCGATGCGATGATCGCCATTCGGGCAGAAATTGCAGATGTGGAAGCGGGGGCAGTTGCCGTAGAGAATAGTCCGCTACGGTTTGCGCCTCACACGACGGCTGATTTGGCCGGTGAGTGGGGTCGCCCCTATGCGCGGGAGAAGGGCTGTTTCCCGGGTGGGGTTAACACGTCCAAGTACTGGTCGCCTGTCGGACGGCTGGATAACGCGTGGGGCGACCGGAATCTGGTGTGTTCGTGCCCGGATATTTCGACTTACGCAGACGCGTAATATTAATCTGTTTTGTGAGTAAAAAAAAGCGCCCTCAAAAGGGGCGCCTTTTGTTATCGTCCATCAGGATGTGACGGTGACCCACTGTGCAGACGTCAGTTCTGCCAGACGCGCCGGGGTGAGCATGACGGAGGCATTGGTGGCACCTGCCTTAAATGCGCGAAGAGACTCATCGCAATAAACGGGAAGTGGCTCTGATAGTCCAAAGGGGCAAACGCCGCCGGGCTGATGGCTTGTAAGTGCCAGCACCTCGTCTCCGTTAAGGAAGCGGGGGCGCCCTCCCAGAGCGTCTTTTGTCAGACGATTATCCAGACGTTTGGTTCCTGCCATGACAATCAGGGCAATTTTAGCCTGTGGCCCTGACCCGACCTTCACGCCGAGTGTTTTGGCAATCTGGTCGGGTTCGACATTGTGTGTGGCAGCAGCCTCTTCAACGGTAGCCGTGGAACGCTCCGTCACGATGATGGAGAGATCAGGCGCGCGCTGGGCGAGATCAGTCCTTACGCTTTCAAGACTCATGAATAGGTGCCTCCGGAAACTTCAGGAAGATGTTTCATGTGAAACATGGGGAGATTTCAGAAAACGTATCTTGTAGAAATGACAGCGCACAGGGGCGAGGGCCATCAGTTTACCGATGGGAACCAGCTCCTGTATCTTTTTTTGTGAGGAAAACATCGTGAGTCATGCTGCCTGTGTTGTCGCCATTCTAACTGTATCGTCTGACCAGGCACGAGAACTGGAGCTGGAACTGGTACGCTGCATTGTTGCATCCCGTGTGGAAGAAGGCTGCCAGCGCTACGTAATCAGCCGCGATCAGGACCATGCAGGACGCTTCACGGCGGAGGAGCGCTGGGCTTCGACTGAGGCTTTCGAGCAGCATTTGGAGACGCCGCATTTCCGGTCTCTTGCCGCGTTGCTGGATCGTCTGGACGCTTCGGTGCAGTTGATGAAGGTGACGCCGCTTGATGAAATCAGTGACGCGATCTGAAAGCTGTTTCAATTCCAGCGGGAATATGTCTCTTCTGGTGTGTCGCTGTTGGGGCGGCAAACCATGCACGAAGGAGAGACACCCATGACAGCAACCGTAACATTTCAGGTCGAAGGCATGTCCTGCACAGGGTGTTCAGGCAAGCTCCAGAAAGCCCTTGAAGCTGTTCCTGGCGTTTCTGCTGCGGATGTGACCCTGGAGCCAGCACAGGCTGTCATTCAGTATGACGATGCCAAGGTTTCTACGGCAGCGCTGAAAGAGACAGTGGAAGACGTTGGCTTTGACGTCGTTGGCTGACTGAGAGATTGCCTTTGGCGGTCAGAGCCTGAGGTGCAGGCTCTGAGCTGCCATAATGAAGTGGACGCCTGTTGTATTGCCCGCTTCCAGTTCTTCATGAATGCGCAGAACGGGATCTTGCTGGCGTCTGAGTGTCGGTTTGACGTGCGTAATTACGACGGGCAGATTTTTGAGCGAAACGCCTGCGATCTGCTGAAGGTCTTCCAGTTCTGCCTCTACCCAGTGCGGCGTCAGATGTCCGTACAGGTGGCTATCGGAAATCGAGTTGTCATAAGAGCACTCTATCATGATGGCATGGAGATGTTTCTGACGCGCAAGAGGCGCGATAGCCTGCCAGAGACGATGCAGGTGATCTGAGTGCTGTGGGGCGTCTGGCCCGGTATCTCCGAGATAGAGCAGGGCGTCTTGGCCGTTTGTGAGCAGAAATGCTGTCGATTCCACACCACCGTGGTTCAATGGATAGGCCTGAACCTGCAAAGATGTCCCGGGAATGAGTGTTGGCTTCTCGGGTGTTAGATCGTCATAGCGGTATGTGCCGAGCCGGGGTTTGACGCCTTGGTCGCCCATGTTGGGCCAAACCTGCCAGTTGAAGATATGGTCTGCGAGAATGGCATTGACGGATGCGAGAGCCATGATCGGTTTGGGTGTGTCATCCGGGGAGATGGCGACCAGACCAGCAATATGATCCAGATGAGCATGGCTGATCAGATAGGCCGCAATGGTCGTGCGAAGAATTTCCCCTTCCGGAGTCAGTGTTGCGGACTTGAGGGAAAGGGTTTTGAACGCCCCCACTTTTACGGCGTCTTTCAGGCCATGCAGAACTGTTCCCGCATCGCAGAGAACGCCTTTATCAGAACCTTCAGGCCGGATCAGGTAGGCGCTTAACGTTCCGTCATCCAGGCCCCCGGCGGCTCCCAGTACGACGATATCAAAGTCTGAGGCCTGCGCTATGGAGCCACAAAGAAGCAGAGGGAGAGCGGTTAGAAGTCCCTTCAGGACGGGGGCGATGCGCATGAGCGGACGTTCTTTTCCGTGAGGAGGGGCTATTTTCGATAATGCGGCAGCGACAGTCCCTTGAGAAGAGCAAGTGCGCGAAGGGCAAACCCTGCGAAAATGGCGATGGCAGCTGCCAGTGTGGTGTCACACCCTGCTTTTGTCAGGAGGACATAGCTGCACGATGAGAGGGCAACGGCCGTAACATACAGTTCTGGACGAATGATGATGGATGGGACGCCAGCCAGAACATCGCGAAAAATGCCTCCCATGCAGGCACTGACAATTCCCATCAGAGCGGCTGGAACCGGTGGGATGCCATAGGCAATGGCTTTGGCTGCGCCATATACGCCATAAGCTGCAATCCCCATTCCGTCGAACCAGTCTACGGCGCGCTCGGACCAGAGGCGACCTGGCGTGAACCAGACGAGCAGGGCGCAGACCATGCAGACCGTGATGCCAGTGGAGTTGTGCATCCATGAGACAGGTGCACCGATCAGTAGATCGCGCACGGTTCCACCGCCAACACCTGTAATGGCGGCGAAGAACATGAAGGTCAGGATTGTCAGGCGTTCCCGTGCTGCGGCGAGGGCTCCTGAAACGGCGAAGACGGCCGTTCCGGCAATATCCAGAATGGGCAGGACAGAAGTTGAGAAAGCCTCGAAAGCGGGATGCATCATGACGGGTGCCGTAACAGGGAAAGCGGGTACGAAAAAGCCCGGCGCAAAGGCCGGGCTTCTCCGTTTTGCAGAAGTCTGCTCGGATTAGACCGAGTAGTACATCTCGAACTCGACCGGGTGGGGTGTGTGTTCGAACTTGTAGACTTCAGGCCACTTGATGTCGATGTAGCTCTCGATCTGGTCCTTGGTGAAAACGCCGCCTTCGAGAAGGAATGCGTGATCTTCCTTGAGGGCTTCAAGGGCTTCACGGAGCGAACCGCAGACCGTCGGGATCTGAGCAAGCTCTTCCTTCGGCAGCTCATACAGATCCTTGTCCATGGCGTCGCCAGGGTGGATCTTGTTGCGGATGCCATCAAGGCCGGCCATCAGCATGGCTGCAAACGCGAGATATGGGTTTGCCATCGGGTCCGGGAAGCGGACTTCAACGCGCTTTGCCTTCGGGTTCGTGGCGTGCGGGATACGACACGAAGCTGAACGGTTGGCAGCGGAGTAAGCCAGCAGGACGGGCGCTTCAAAGCCTGGGATCAGGCGCTTGTAGGAGTTGGTAGACGGGTTCGTGAACGCGTTCAGAGCCTTGGCGTGCTTGATGATGCCGCCAATGTAGAACAGTGCGTCTTCGGACAGGTCCGCATACTTGTCGCCAGCGAAGGTTGGCTTGCCGTCTTTCCAGATGGACTGGTGAACGTGCATGCCGGAACCGTTGTCGCCCGAGATCGGCTTCGGCATGAACGTGGCCGTTTTGCCGTAGGAGTGGGCGACGTTGTGCACGCAGTACTTGTAGATCTGCATGAAGTCAGCAGATTTCACGAGCGTGTCGAACTTCGTGCCAAGCTCGTGCTGGGACTGTGCAACTTCGTGATGGTGCTTCTCGATCGGAAGACCCATTTCGCCCATCGTGGAGAGCATTTCGGCGCGGAGGTCATGCTCGCTGTCCACTGGCGGGACCGGGAAGTAACCACCCTTGACGACAGGGCGATGGCCCATGTTGCCTTCCGGGTAGGCCTTCAGAGAGGCGCCTGGGCCTTCGATGCTGTCGAGCTGGTACGTGCCGAAGTTCGGACCAGTGCCGAACTGGACGTTGTCGAAGATGAAGAACTCAGCTTCCGGGCCGAAGAAAGCGGTATCGCCGAAGCCGGCTTCCTTCAGATAGGCTTCTGCAAGCTTGGCTGTGGAGCGGGGATCACGATTGTAGAAATTGCCTGTCTTGGGATCAATAATGTCACAGAACAGGATCAGCTGCGGCTTTGCGGAGAACGGGTCCATGACGGCCGTTTCCGGATCTGGCAGCAGAACCATGTCGGACTCGTTGATCGCTTTCCAGCCCTGGATGGACGAGCCATCGAACATGAAGCCTTCAACGAACGTGTCGTCTTCAATGGTGGAGACCGTCTGGGTCGTGTGGTGCCACTTGCCCTTGGGATCGGTGAAACGCAGATCGACGAACTCAGCCGCATGTTCCTGGATCATCTCGAAAACGCGGGCAACGGCCTCGGGCTTCGGTGCTGGTGGCTTGCCAACTGCGGCGGTTGTCTTGGGGGAAGCAGCCTTGGCGGAAGCGCGGCGTGGAGCTGCAGCTTTCGGTTTGGCGGTGGAGGAAGTAGGGGCTTTTCTGGCCATCGATCTGTCGCCTTGCATCGTGTGAACGGCTTCAAAACGATTACGGGACAATTTCCCATCTGTCGAGTACGACATACACCTTCATTTCATCATCAATTGAAGAAAGAAAGTGTCTCAAAATGGCACTTGGCCTGATTGGACGCGTTTTTCTGGCCGATCAGGGATGGGGAAGCTCTGACTTGCCGGGGTGTTGTCCGATCGGGAAAATTTTATTGATCGGGAATTCCATAGTTACTGTGCGGGTACTGATTCCAAAAAAGACGTTTGTTCAACTGAGAACGTGAGGTGAGGACCAAAGCGCAGGGAATGGCTTTTCAGGACGTGCGGGTCCTGCAATGGTGAAGTCTCTCTTCCGTTCCATGTCTTAAAAGCGCTGGTCCATGAAAACGCCCAATACCTATCTGTCCTCGCTGCCCACGACCGTTTTCACGATTATGTCTCAGCTTGCTGCCAAGTATGATGCAATCAATCTGGGGCAGGGCTTTCCGGACACTGAAGGCCCGGCGGATATTATCAACGTCGCGGCTGAGGCGCTGAAGGATAATAGAAACCAGTATGCGCCGCTAACGGGGTTGCCGGAGCTGCGGCAGGCTGTCGCTGAATCAAACCAGCGTTTTTATGGGCTTGAGATTGATCCGGCGACAGAAGTTGTTGTGACGTCCGGAGCAACGGAAGCTCTGGCAGCCTGCCTGATGGCTGTTGTGGAAGCTGGTGATGAAGTGGTTCTGATCGAACCCCTCTATGACACCTATCTTCCCATGCTCAAGATGATCGGCGCAGTTCCCAAGTGCGTCCGTCTTCAGCCGCCACACTGGAAGCTTCCCGAAGAAGAGCTTCGTGCAGCTTTTGGCCCCAAAACGAAAGCCATGATCCTGAACTCTCCGATGAACCCTGCGGGCAAGGTCTTTTCACAGACTGAACTTGAGCTGATTGCAGGATTGGTGAAGGAACATGATGCATATGTGATCTGTGACGAAGTTTACGAACACCTGACGTTTCACGTGAAACACATTCCCCTCATGACGCTTCCTGACATGCGGGAGCGCTGCATGCGCATTGGGAGCGCAGGCAAGAGCTTCTCTCTGACGGGCTGGAAAGTCGGGTATGTCACGGCTCCTTCGGCTCTGGCGTCTGTGGTTGCCAAGGCTCATCAGGTGCTGGTGTTTGCCACGGCTCCTAATCTTCAGCGCGCTGTGGCGCATGGTCTGAATAAGGACGACAGCTACTACAAAAGTTTGTCCGCTGACCTGGAATTGCGCCGAGATATTCTTGTTGAAGGACTGCATCGCCTCGGTTTTGAAACACTTCCCGCAGATGGAAGTTATTTTGTCGTGGCGGATACGTCACGTCATGCTCAGGGACGAACGGATGTGGAATTTGCCGAATGGCTGGTTGAGCACGCAGGCGTGGCAACAATTCCGGTCTCTGCCTTTTATGATCCGGAGGGCGTTGAACCGCCACGCAACATGATCCGCTTTGCATTCTGCAAGAAGCCGGAAATTCTTCAGGAAGCCCTGCGTCGCCTCGAAAAAGCACTCACCTGAAGGCGGCCTCTTTCAATTCGCGTGCTATGACCCATTTCTAGTTCTTCACCATCCTCTCAGCCAGGAGATTACCCCGATGTCCATTGCCGCAGACGCGCTGGGAGCCCTTGCCACAACTGATGCCCTGTTTTTTGACCGCCCCGGTTCCCGACTGACGCGGGAGGGGGCTGAAGCGCTGGTTGCACAGGGATTGGCCGGGGTAGATGATGGAGAACTGTTTCTCGAATACCGCGAAAATGAGGGGATCTCTCTGGATGACGGGACAATCCGATCCGCGAGTTTCACAACCTCTTCAGGCTTTGGTCTGCGCGCGGTTCTGGGAACGGAAACGGCTTTCGCCCATTCTGATGAAATGAGTGAAGACGCTCTGGCACGTGCTGTTAGCACGGTCGGCGCCGTGCGACAGGGACGAAGTGGCGTGATGGCGCAGGGCCCGCGATCAACCAATCAGCGGCTCTATTCTGACTCCCGACCGCTGGAGGGAACTGACTTTGCAGCGCGTGCGGCAGTTCTGGGCGAAATAGATGCCTATGCCCGTGGTGTGGATACCCGCGTTGTTCAGGTCAGTGCCAGTCTGAGTTCCGAGTGGCAGGCCGTGCAGATCATGCGTCGCGCGGATGCTGGAGATCGCGTTGCGGATCTTCGTCCGCTGGTCCGTCTGAATGTATCGGTCGTGGTTGAAAAGGACGGTCGTCGCGAGAGTGGCAGTCATGGACAGGGGGGACGGTATGAACTGGATCGTCTTCTGGATGGCGCAACATGGAAAGCCGCAGTTGATGAAGCTCTGAGGCAGGCTCTGCTGAACCTCGATGCAGCGCCGGCACCTGCAGGAGAAATGGATGTGGTGCTTGGGCCAGGATGGCCAGGTATTCTGCTTCATGAAGCTGTTGGCCATGGTCTGGAGGGGGACTTCAACCGGAAGGGAACATCCTCCTTCACCGGCATGGTTGGGAAGCGGGTGGCTGCTCCTGGGGTGACGGTTATTGATGATGGCACACTGCCGGAGCGTCGGGGATCTTTGAGCATCGACGATGAAGGGACTCCAACAGGACGGACTGTTCTGATCGAAGACGGTATTCTGACGGGCTATTTGCAGGATCGCCTGAATGCCCGTCTGATGGGTGTGTCTTCTACGGGAAATGGCCGTCGGGAATCTTACGCTCATGCTCCTATGCCACGTATGACAAATACGGTGATGCTTGAAGGAACAGCGACGACCGACGAGATGATCCGCTCTACAAAGCGTGGACTGTATGCCGTCAACTTTGGCGGTGGTCAGGTTGATATTACGTCCGGGAAGTTCGTTTTTGCCGCGTCTGAAGCTTATTTGATTGAAGATGGAAAAGTGACGCGCCCGGTGAAGGGGGCGACGCTCATTGGAAATGGTGCAGATGCCATGAACCAGATTTCGATGATCGGGTCAGATGTGGCGCTTGATCCAGGAATTGGGACATGCGGCAAAGCTGGTCAGGGCGTTCCTGTCGGAGTGGGGCAACCGACGTTGAAGTTGTCTGGCCTGACGGTAGGTGGCACAGCCTGACAGGGTAAAGCTCTCCGGCTTCCCGGCTCTTAAAAGTAGCCGTAACTCATTTCCGGATATTGCAGCTCAGGAGTTCACGTTGTGAAAGGAGCTCCACCATGGGGCATAATTACGCCAAGCCACTGACCAGTCAGGTTCGTATGGAGCGGGTGCTGAGCCGCTTGCCTGAAGACTGGTCTATTCGCATTGAACGTGAGCCGGGAAAAGGGTGGCGCGCCTGGATGCAACCGCCGACGCACTCAGGTCAGTGGAGCGAGCCGCACAATGACTTGGCTGATGCGTTGGAGGAAGTGTGGCGTGCAGTCCGGTAAGTCTTAGAAAGCCGGGTGGTAAATCAGCATGGCGAACACACGGTTGACGAGGGGATAGACCAGAAACTGGATTGCCAGTAGCAGGACCATCGGCGCGAAATCCATGCCGCCTGTGCTGGGAAGGATATTTCGAATAGGGGCCAGAATAGGCTCGACGACGCGCGCGAGGGTGTTGAAGAGCGAATAGAAAAACCGGTTACGAATATCCAGCACGCCAAAGCCCAGCAGCATGGACAGGATACAGTAAGCCAGAAGAGCCCATACGAATGCCTGAATGATCATCAGGATAATGGCGTGCAGGGCAAGCATGCTGAAAACCTCGTCGGAAAACGCGGAAGACCGGGTAAGCGGCCAGCCAGGAACAGGTTTTGTATCTGCCTCGGCGAGACAGGACAACCTCATCTGGATTGCTTGACAGAAACCGGGCTGATGGGAACTATCAAAAGTGCCATGGGGCTGTAGCTCAGTTGGGAGAGCGCCTCGTTCGCAATGAGGAGGTCAGGGGTTCGATTCCCCTCAGCTCCACCATGGTAATTCCAGAAATTCAGTCCGGTGCAAACAGGCCTAAGTCAAGATGATGGCCATTTGAGTAGTTCAGGCCTTGGATACGTCCATATTCCACGACGCTGAGGTCCGTCCGGTTAAGGGCATCACGAAAAATCTTTTCGTCCTTGCGGTCTACGAGAGCAAGGGTGCAGCGAGGGTTCTGTTGGAGGTAAGCTGCTGCTGCTGCCGGGCCGATCAACTGCGTGTGTTCACCTACGAGGAAAACAAGGCTTGGCTCGGAATAGGACGTCGAGACGAGTACAGTCTGAGCGCACGGTTTTACGTCTTCAAAAAGTGCCGCCACTCGTGGAGCCAGTCGAATGGTTTGAAGGTTTGGGATGACAGCCAGGAAGAGGCCGGCTTGTGCAATGACAGCGGCTCCCATCGCGCAGAATGCAGCCTGCTGCCGATGATTGCGCATCAGGAGAAGAATTCCTCCTCCCATGAGAGGTAGTGCTCCACAGAGAGCCAGGCCTTCACGGATCGAAAACATGTGCTCCATTTTATACAGCACGACCGTGCCAGCGAAGCAGAACGCCAAGCCGACTATCCCCCATATAACGCCGTAAAGTCCGAGGGCGATTTTGCTCCATTTGGAAAGAGCTGGACGACCCCAGATCGTTAGAGCCGCGGCAGTCAGGATTGCAATGGCCGGATATGTTGGGAGCACGTAATGCGGAAGCTTCGTGGCGATTAGTTCAAAGACCAGCCAGTGCGGGATAATCCAGCTCAGCAAAAACCGGACCTGCGGCAGTTTGCGATTTTTCCAGACTGAAGGAATTGCCAAAGCAGCAAAAAAAGATCCAGGCCAGAATGCCAGCGCAAAAACAATAAGATGGAACCCTGGTGGCAGGCCGTGAGCTTCCTGGCCATGTGCCACTTTTCCCAGAAAGTTACGGCCAATGGCGCGTGAAAAGAAGTCCCCATGACTGACAACATCAATCGCGACACACCACGGAACGACTACGGCAAGCATGAGCAGCCAACCCCAGCGTGGACGCAGTCTGGACCACCATTCTCGATCACGTTCGACAGCCCATAGGGCCAGTGGGGTACAAAAGCCTGGAATGAGAACAACAGGGCCCTTGAGCATTAGGCCGACGCCCAACGCCAGCCAGTAACCACAGGCAACCCAGACGGATGTCGGACTGTTCTTCTGACGATCGAGAAATGCCTTCAGAAGCATTGCTTCAAAGCACATGATATCCAGGAGTAGGACTGTATCGATTGTCGCCATATGGCTTTCGGCGACAAAGAGCGTCGAAACCATCAGGAGGCCCGCAGCCATCAGACCGGTGACCGCCCCGAAAAGTGCGCTTCCCATCCAGGCTGTCAGGGGGATGATAAGGGCGGCGGCTATGAGGCTTGGAATGCGATAGGGCCAGGTTTTTCGAAGAACGTCTGAGCCAAAGAGTTCTTCCGCAATTTTTGCAGAAGAGGCTTCAAGCCAGTAGATGCCAGCCGGCTGCAAATAGCGTGGCTTGTCCTGAAAGCGGACGTCTACGAAATTTCCGGACGTGAGCATCTGCTCTGACGCTTCCATATAACGTGGTTCGTCACGATCCAGCGGGGGCAATGTCATGCGTCCCGGCAAGGCAAGCAGAAAGGTCACTAGCCCGAGGAGGGCATAATGCCGGAATGTCAGTTTCATGCAGAGGCTCCGTTCCGGTCCATCAGAGAATGGTGGCCGGAAAGTGTCTGAAAGGCCATCCTCGTTAAAGGATGGATCAGTGTTCGGTCAGACGATCGGGCAGGTGGGTTCGGTTTTGCAGCCACATGACACCCAGAAGATCACGGATGCCAACAAGAGCCCGATTGAAGTTGGTATATTTTGATGAGCCGTGCAGACGAGCACGGTGCTGAACTTCATGGCAGATCAGCGGGGCGCCATAGTGTCCAAGGAGGGCCGGTAGAAAGCGATGTACACCCTCAAACTGCGGAATACGCAGGAACATCTCGCGAGAGAAAAGCTTGAGAGGCGCCCCGGTGTCCGGGCAACCATCATTTAGGAGGCGGCGGCGTAAGCCGTTGGCCAGCTTTGTGGCAATGCGTCGTGAAAGACGGTCATTTCGCTTACGACGAACTCCTACCACCAAGGGTGGCTTAGAGTTGGTGTTACGCGCCAGTTCGAGCATACGGATGATGGAGGAAGGGTCGTCCTGGCCATCGCCGTCTATGGTTGCCATCCATTCGCCGTAGGCCGCCGTCGCTCCAGTTCTTAGAGCTGCGGACTTTCCAAGACGACGTGGGTGACTGATGATTCTGAGGCTTGGAAGATACTGACGTCGTGCTTCAAGAAGCTTCTCGACGGTTGCATCCGTGCTGCCATCATCAATGGCAAGGATTTCAGTATTTTCAGGGAGTCGACCAAGAACTCCTGCGAGCTCCTGACAGACAGGAAGAATATTGTCCGCCTCATTCAGGACAGCCATGACAATGGAGAGAGTCACGGGTGTCGGGGATGGGCGGACGGATGTCATAAGCTCAGGCCGCAGAACGGCGCAGCGCTTCCGGAAGGTTCTGAATGCTCTGCTCAATCAGCTTAGCAGCAACGTCCGGGCTTTCGGAAAGACGGGAGGCCACAACATCGCGAGCTGCCGAGATGGCAATGGCTGTTGCGCGCTCTTGAACTTCACGGATTGCAGCGCGCTCTGCGGCTTCAATCCGGTCGTGCGCCATCTTCTCGTAACGGCCGGCCGCTGCTTCTGCTTCGTGACGGGCGCGTTCTGCCAGAGCAGCAGCTTCCGTCTCTGAGCGGGCAATCATGGCCTGCGTTTCTGCCAGCGTCTTCTCACGCTCGCGGGTCGCATCTTCGAGCATCTGCTCTGCCTCACGCCGGAGACGGGCTGCCTCGTCCAGATCGCGGCGAACGCCTTCTGCACGGGCATCAAGATGGCTCGTGATGACGGCCCAGAGCTTGCGACCAAAGATCACGAAGAAGAGGACAAATGCCAGAGCAGTCCAGAAACGGGGTTCTTGGAACATCGTCGTCTCCTTAGGCGCTGACGCGTTTCACGGCGCTGGCGACAGTCTGTTCATCCTGTTCCCCGATCAGACGGGAAACCAGGTTCTGAGCGGTGCCAGTGGCAATCGCGGGGAGGCTGGAAAGAGCCTGCTCGCGGGACTGGGCAATCCGGGCTTCGGCGTTTGCGACTTCAGCTTCGAGACGCTTTGCGGTTTCCCGTGCATGCGTTTCAGCGCTGAGGCGAGCCTCATTCTGGATGCGCTCTACATTGGCCCGGGCCTGTGCGGCCGCTTCATGGCGGGTGCTCAGGAGTTCGGCGCTTGCGCGGTCGGACTCGGCTTTCGCACGGCGGGCAATATCGAGGTCATTCTGGATGCGGGTGCGTCGGTTCGACAGCACGCGCTCGATCCGCGGCAGAGCGGAACGGCTAAGGACGACATAGAAGCCGGCAAAAATGACGGCTCCCCAGGCGACCTGTCCGATCAGCAGCGGATCATGGACGTTCAGCTGCGGCATGCCCGCAGCCACAGCTCGGCCCGGCACAGCCGCCAGCGGAGCGGCGAACAGGAAAAGACGTGGCGTGCGGTGCATGTTCGACCTCAGGCGAACAGGATCAGGAAGGCGATCAGCAGCGCGAACAGAGCAACGGCTTCCGTCAGCGCGAAGCCGAGCATGCCGAGGCCGAAAACGTGCGGGCGGGAAGCCGGGTTGCGAGCGATGGAGCTCACGAGCGTCGAGAAGATGTTGCCGAGGCCGATGCCGACGCCTGCGAGGGCGATTACTGCAATACCGGCGCCGATGTCACGAGCGGCTTGAACGTCCATGGTCAGGTTCCTTTAGGGTCGATACAGGGGTTGTGCAAAACCGCGCTCAGTGAGCGACGGCCTCGCGCAGATAGATGCAGGTGAGAATGGCGAAAACGTATGCCTGAAGCACACCCACCAGCAATTCCAGAGCCGTCAGCGCAATGTTGATCGCGATCGGGGCAACGGCCAGGATATGACCGAAGAAGCCCAGACCGGCGAGCATGATTGTGAAGCCGGCAAACACCTCGAGCAGAACGTGACCGGCCACCATATTGGCGAACAGACGGATCGACAGGCTGACGGGGCGAGAAAGAAAAGAAAGAATCTCGATCGGCACGAGCAGCGGCGACAGCCACACAGGGGCGCCAGCTGGCATGAAGTGCTTGAAGAAACCCAGGCCCTGAAAGCGCAGGGAAGCGAGGATCGAGATCACGAACACCGTTACGGCCAGCGCAAGTGTCACTGCGATATGGCTTGTATAGGTGAAGGAGAAGGGAAGCAGGCCGAGGTAATTGCCGGCGAGAATGAAGAAGAACAGAGCGAACACGAACGGGAAGAAAGCAGCGCCTTCTTCACCCATCGTGCCGATGGCAAGGTCATGAATGAAGTCGTAACCAATTTCGGCTGCGGCCTGAAGACGGCCAGGAACGACGGAGGCTGGGCGCATTCCGATAAAGAGGAATGCGAGCACCAGCACAACGGCGATCAGCATGAACAGTGGAGACTGTGAGAACCGCAGAGCTTCGCCCAGAGATCCGAGAACCGGATGGAGCTCGAACTGTCCGAGCGCGTCAATCGTCGATCCGGCTGCCACGCTGGCTTCTCCCGTCATCTTTCAGCTCGGGCACCATGCCCGGCCCATTCAAAACCCGCCAGACATTCATCATGCCGGCACCAAAACCTAGCAGGGCAAAAATCAGAAGGAAAAGAACCCTGTAACCCAGCCAGCGGTCAAGAGCGTAGCCTAATGCCACACCAACCGCCAGACCGGCTACGAGCTCCGTTCCGACCCGGATCGCAACCCCGAAAGATGCGATAGAACCCGCATCTCCATCGGAGGACTTTGTGGAAAACTCTTCCGCGTGGGGATCAAGCTTTTTGCTTGCGCGCTTCAGGCGCACATCAAAGCTGTCATCCTCGTCGGAAGGGGCGTGTCCCACGCTGTCTGATCCCTTACCCTGTGCGCATCCTGTCCACCGGGCACAATGACCGGATTCCTTCTCAGCGCAGGCGCTAGCTACCGACGTGTCCGCAGGCTGTCAATGTATTCCAGCAGCGCAGACGTCGGAAGACGCCATATTTTCATCAACTCACCAGTCTGAGGCGTCGACCGCGGGGTGTATCGCCCGACGAATGATCGAACGGCAACATAGGAGATGTATCTTCCGCGTTGGGTTCGATCTGTGGTGCGTCTGGCATGTGCTGACCGAGATAAGCCTCCGAAAGTGTTCGGAAGGCGTAATCGAGCATCGACGATGCGTAGGCAGCGCCCGGATCACCTTCGACCGTGCCTGCAGGCCCGAAGCGGGTATAAGCGAATCGTTCGACAAAAGCGTCCAGCGGGGCACCAAACTGAAGACCGATGCTGACAGCCTGCCCGAGACAATCCATTAAACCCCGGGCCATTGGCGTTTCTCGGGTCGGGATGATGCTGACTTCACCCAGGGTGCCGTCTTCAAACTCGCTCGTGCGCATGAAGAGACTGTGGCCGCCGACAGCAGTGCGCTGAGTGAAGCCGGTTTGACGCATTGGAAGCTGACGCCGAGCACCACGTTCCAGTCTGGCACGCAGATTCGCCAGTTCGGGTTCTGGCAACTCCGGAAGGAAATCGACGGAGCGTTCCATGGCCTTATGCATGGCGGCATGGGCTTCCGGCCTTGTCGGAGGAAGGGGAGCTTCACCAGCAAGAGCCATGGCAAGGGCGGATTCGGGTGTCAGGCCTCTGTAAGCCAGTCTGGCAAGGGTCGAGGCGCGGAGATGTCCATCGCTTCGCAGGGGCGAAAAGACCGGCGCCAACCCACAGGATTCAACACCTAGAAGTGCGTCGACAGGCCCGGGTCCAGAAAATCCCGTTTCCACCGGGGAAAGATGCTGACCTTCCATGGCCGCGCAGGCCTCTGCCGCGAGAGCGCGTAGCCCCGGCAGGGATGCGCAGGCTGGAATGGTCGGGAGCGAGAGATTTGTGCCTGCATGTGCGATGCTCGTGGCCAGTGCTGCAATGGCTCTGGCGGCCTCTCGTCCTGCATCACTGTCATAGTCGAGCCCCATGGATGCGAGGCAAGCGTCCAGGTCCGTTAGCAGGATAATGCCTGCGGGTTCTTCTGACGGATCAGCGGGCATGTCAAAGAGCGGCAGCTCACCTGTTCGCTCCACGCGTGTTGCTGCGTGAAGTCGACGCAGGGAATCGCAGGCCAGCTTCAGGCAGGCCACGAAATGCTCTGGTGCGAAACCGTCCTCCTGAACAAAGCCAGACAGTCGCACAACAAAACCTGGAATTTCGTCCGGGTGACGTTCCCACAGGGCAATGTTGGGGGCGAGCTGACGCATCAGCAGAAGATAAGACAGGCTCCGGGCAGGAGAGGGGGCATTGGCTGGCGTCCCGGGGAGAGGCGGACACGCATCAATTGTGTCAACCCAGCGTGCCGCTTCCGTCGAAAGGCGGATGGGGCCACCATTTTGCGTGATCTGGGCCAGTGCCTGCGCGGCATCATCCTCCCAGGCGGCCGGAAGGGTGACGGAGCGCGTGGCGCTGTCGTCCGGATCGGTGGTGACCCGAAGCGTTCTCATGCGAACGCCGGTCCAATGAAGACGGGCTGTCATGCTGCGAATCTACGCTGCGTTCCGGTGGCCCGGAAGCGGGAAAACGTGCCTTTTGACCGGGTTAATGGGTGGGAACATGGGGATATGGGGGATAACATTTTCCCAAGCTGATAATCTCTGTTTCCAAAGGGAGGGTTGGACTGCGGCGATGGAGTCCGCTAGTGCAGGAAAATGATTTTTTCGAAGGTGATGTCATGAGCGCAGCCACGGGAACAGCGCCTGCCGCAGCTCGCCACGATCGGCTTGAGCTTCTGGCTGGGTTTCTGGTGCTGGTCTTTCTGGTCGGGATGCTGGTTCTGGCGATGCTGGGTCACCATCGTCATGATGATGGTGGCTACCAGGTTCATGCGTCTTTCAGCCAGATTGATGGTCTGAATGTCGGATCAGATGTGCGTCTGGCTGGAATTACCGTCGGCCATGTGATGTCTGAGGTCGTGGATCCGAAGACTTTTCAGGCGCAGGTGACGTTCACACTGTCGCCGGACGTGAAGCTGCCAACGGATTCTGCCGCGATTGTCACGTCTGACAGTCTGTTGGGCGGAAAGTACATTGCGCTATCACCGGGTGGCGCTGACGCTCTTATCAAGGCTGGCGGGGCGCTGACGGAGACGCAGGGGTCTATCAGTCTTGAGCAGCTTCTGAGCAAATTCATCTTTTCGGTCACGGATACGCTTCAGAAGGCTCAAAAGCCCCAGAAGCCTGCTGGTGGCCTGTCAGACGAGCCGTGAGTTCCGAGGATTTTCCCTGGCTGGATCGTGATGGGCAGCCAGTAGCCTGCGTCGAGAAAGTGCGCGTGCTGAGAGAAAATGATGCCGAATTGCGTCAGACCCTGCAGGATGCGTTCGAGGACGGTATTCTGATGGGTGTTTCCCCAGATGCCATGCGCCAGTCCTTCATCGCCATGCTTGCCGATCTCGTGGACCCGAAATCCCAAGGAAACGCCTGATCATGACCAATCGGTTTCTGCTTGCCGGTGCGGCTCTTCTGGCTCTGTCTGTAACGTCATCGGCGTTTGCTGCTGTAGGGGTTGCCCCCCCGGCGATGTACCCGGCTAATACCTGGCAGGGACGGACACAAGCTGTCATTCGTGTTCTGGATCGGCTTGATGCCCATATTGAAACGCTGACAATCCCGGTGGGCGCAAATGCCTCCTACCGAACGCTTTCGGTGGCGGTTGAGGCGTGTGTCAGTCGTCCGGAAACATTGCCGGCTGACTCTGGTGCATTGCTGCACCTGCGTGATTCGGGAGATTCGGCTCGACCACCCTTCGACGGATGGATGTTGCAGAATGAGCCATCTCTCGGGACTTATGGCAGTTCGCTTTATGATGTGCGTGTTGTGGCGTGCACGGGAGATCGTGTTGCGCCGGACGCTGGACCGCTGCCCGTCATAAAAGCGCCTCAACTAGCCGGTACGACAGCAACGGAAGATGAAGGGGGGACCGATCAGTCCGGCTCTTCATCATCATCTGAAGGAGGAGCGGTTCCGCTGGCGCCAGACAGCCACGCACCGATTCCTCTCGCGCCGCCCTCTGGGGGTGCGCAGTCTCTTGTGCCTCCCGCACCACCGGCATCAGCCGGACCGTCCTTGCCTCCTCCCGCAGCCGATCCCGGCCTGGAATAAGGAGTGGGCGGAGCGGGGGTACCCCTGAAACTGGAAAGAGAAGCCTACTCATGATCCAGATTCCTTTTCCGCCTTCCAAAGCTGCAATCCTGCTGGATTTCGACGGAACACTGGTCGATATCGCTCCTACTCCTGAAAGTGTGGTTGTTCCTCCGGGACTGGCAGACGATCTCCTCCGCCTGAAAGATATGCTCGGCGGAGCGCTGGCTATCGTGACTGGCCGACCGATCGCCCAGATCGACCATTTTTTGCCCGGCATTCCTCATGCCGTAGCGGGGGAGCATGGAGTGGCCGTGCGGACCTCACCTGAAAAAGACATCACCCATCCTGCTCTCCCCTCTGTGCCAGCTGACTGGCTGCAGAAGGCGGAAGATATTGTCTCTTTGCATCCCGGTGCGAGCGTGGAACGCAAGAAGGCTGGAATGGTCCTGCACTATCGTCAGGCGCCGGAGGCTGAAACGGCATTTCGGGCGTTGACGGAGCAATGGTCACCGGAAGCTGGCGGTTTCCGTCTGCAGGACGCTCACATGGCTATCGAGCTTCGTCCGTTGGGCGTGGACAAGGGAGGAGCCGTGCGGGAGTTGATGTCTGAAAATCCTTTTCGCGGTCGCTTGCCACTCTTTGTCGGGGATGACGTTACAGACATGGACGGAGTGAGGGCTGCGCGCCAGATGGGTGGTGCTGGCTGGCTCATTCCGGATGATTTTCCTGATGCAGTCACGTTCCGCCGGTGGCTGCACGATTTATCGGAGGGGCATGGATGGGGCGCCTGATAGTTGTTTCCAATCGTACACCAGCGCCCGGAGAACGGACGCAGCCTGCGGGTGGTCTGACTGTTGGGTTGTATGATGCTGTTCAGACACGGGACAGCCTCTGGTTCGGCTGGTCCGGAGAACAGTGCGACGATGCACTGGACCGGCCTGTCATGGAGGACCGTGCTGGGAATGTGACTTATGCCACATTTGATATGACGCCCCGGCAATATGACAGGTTCTATCTGAACTTTTCCAATGGCGTTCTCTGGCCGTTATGCCACTACAGAACCCAGCTGATCCGTTACACGCGTGAAGATTGCGAGGCTTATTACGAAGCCAATGCCGCCTTTGCCGATCGTCTGGTTCCTCTTCTGAAAGAGGACGATACGATCTGGATTCATGATTATCATCTGTTCCCGCTGGCTGAGATGCTGCGGGACAGAGGGGTCACGGGCCGGATTGGCTTTTTCCTGCATATTCCTTTTCCACCTTGGAGTGTTGCTCGTCTCCTGCCTCAGTTGCAGCGCCTACTGAAGGGGCTGGCGGGCTGTGACCGGATCGGCGTGCAGACACCGGAAGATGCCCAAAATCTCCGGGGCTGTTTCGCGGAATATGGTCTCAAGGCAGAAGTAGAGGCTGTGCCGATCGGGATTGATCCGATCCGTTTCCGGCAGCAGGCTATTGAAAGTGCATCTACGGAAGACGTGGAGCAGATTGTGGACAGTCTGGTTGGAAAGCGCCTGATTATTGGTGTGGATCGGCTGGATTATTCCAAAGGTCTGCCTGAGCGGATGCGGGGGTATGAAATGCTCCTGAAAAACTATCCGGAATATCGCGGCAAGGTGACGTTCTTACAGATCACGCCTGTCTCCCGGACGGGCGTGGAAAGCTATCGGCTTCTGAAGGAAGAGCTTGATGGCCTGGTGGGAACGATCAACGGGGCATATGGCACGCCGGACTGGGTGCCGATCCGTTATACGACCTGGCCAATTTCCCGGAATGTTCTGGCGGGGCTCTATCGGGTGTCCGATGTCGGCTACATCACACCGTTGCGCGATGGCATGAATCTTGTCGCCAAAGAGTTTATCGCGGCTCAGGATTCTAAGGATCCGGGCGTGTTGGTTCTGTCACGGTTCGCTGGTGCAGCACCTGAGATGCCAGAGGCGCTTCAGGTCAATCCTCTGGACGCTGAGGGGATGGCAGATGCACTTCATGCGGCACTCACCATGGACGTGCAGACCCGTCATGAGGCATGGTCCGCACTTTACGGCGAAGTCTCTCGCAACACAGCGGGAAGCTGGGCCAAGCAGTTTCTAGATAGCCTGGAGGCCTCTCGCACATGACTCTGACCGGAACGAAGCAGCCCGATATGACCAGGATATTGGGAGGGCTGTTCGTTCTAGCTGGGGTTTTGGCGCTCGGGACGGCATGGTTTGCGGAGCATCGGCTTCTGCTGGCGCCGTGCGAACTGTGTCTGTGGGAGAGGAGGCCCTGGCGCGTTCTGGTCGGGATTGGCGTTCTGACGTTGCTTTTGCCGCAACGTTACGCACGATACTCCGTCTTCGCGGGGCTACTGTGCCTTGCTGTCAGTATCGGGTTGGCGGTTCTGCATGCAGGCGTTGAACATAAGTTCTGGCCAAGTCCGGCTCCCGAATGTCGCGCGCCGGTTTTCCATGGTGGCAGCTTCAAGGACTGGATGGCAGCGATGCCCGCTCGGCCAAACAAGCCCTGTGATTCGCCTGATTATCTATTCGGCCTTCCGATTTCCATGACGGAAACGGGTGGTTTGTATGCTGTGGTCATTTTTGTGGTGGCCAGCCTCGGAAGCGTGCGCATGCTGCGCTCCCGAGGCTGAAACCTGTCAGAGTCTCGGGCGACCGCGACCGAAGATCAGGCTGATGATCAGCAGTACGAGGAAGATGAAGAACAGGATCTTGCCGATATAGGCGAAATCTGCCGAAATCCCACCGAACCCAAGCACGGCGGCGCACAGGGCAAGGATGAGGAAGACAACCGTCCAGCGAAGCAGATCCATTGGTAAGTCTCCTGGGTCATGATGTTCCTCCAGTTGGAGAAACGGGGTGAGCAAGGCAGAACGGGACAAAGACGCTCCGGTTCAATTTCGTAATGGCTGTATCGTTGAACACATTAAAACGTGACGCCCGCTTTCCGGGTCGCCTGGGTCTGAGAGAGGCACCATGACCAGATTCCGCTCACTGTATCATCAGGGTTTTGCCCGGATTGCGGCCTGTACGCTTCCCGTTTCTCTGGCCGAGCCAAAAGCCAATGCGGAGAGGGTTCTTGAGGTTCTGAAGGACTGTGACCGCCAGCGTGTTGCTACGGTTGTTTTTCCGGAGCTTGGGCTGACTGGCTACACGCTTGATGATCTGCGGTTTCAGGATGTGGTGCTGGATGGTGCCCGAACTGCCCTTGAATGGCTCGCCAGGCAGACGGCTGACCTGATGAGTGTTGCTGTGGTCGGGCTGCCGCTTTGTCGGGGGGAGCTGCTCTATAATTGTGCAGCAGTCATTCATCGCGGGCGTATTCTGGGTGTTGTTCCCAAGTCCTATCTTCCGCGATACCGGGAGTTTTATGAGCCCAGACAGTTCACGTCTGGCTTGGGAACGTCTGGACTGGTGCGGATTGGTGGCGCTGAGGTTCCGTTTGGCGCGGACCTTCTGTTTGAAGCGCATGATCTGCCGGGTCTGACGCTGGGTGTCGAGATTTGTGAAGATTTGTGGGTGGCCAACCCTCCGAGCGGAATGCTGGCTCAGGCGGGGGCAAGTGTTGTTCTCAACCCTTCTGCGTCGCCAGTCACAATTGGCCGTACAGATGACCGTTCTCTGCTGTGCCAGGCGCAATCCATGCGGACTTTGACAGCCTATGCTTATGCAGCGGCTGGGGAAGGGGAATCCACCACTGATCTGGCATGGGATGGTCAGGTTTCCATTCACGAGAATGGCCGTCTTCTCGCGCAGTCAGATCGCTTTCCTCAGGGAGAGCGGCTGGTGGTGGCGGATGTGGATCTTGATCTTCTCCGGCAGGAGCGCTTGCGGACGGGTCAGTTTGGTGTCGGGCGTGACCGTTTCAGAACCATTGGGTTCGCGTTGTCTGCCCCACTGGAAGACCTTGGGTTAAAGCGCGACGTTGCAAGATTCCCGTTTGTTCCTTCTGATCCGAAAACACTGGCTCGGGATTGCTATGAAGCTTGGACCATTCAGGTAAGCGCGCTTCGTCAGCGGTTGCAGGCGAGTGGTGCCCAGCGTGCTGTCATTGGTGTTTCCGGCGGCCTTGATAGTACGCTGGCGCTGCTGGTCGCTGTCAGAGCTGCGGATGAGCTTGGCTGGCCCCGGACGCATGTTCTTGCTTACACGATGCCCGGATTTGCCACCGGTAGTGAAAGCCGTGGGCTTGCTCATGCGCTCATGTCAGCGCTGGGTGTAGAAACCAATGAACTCGATATTCGGCCTGCGGCCGAGACTATGCTGGCGGGCATTGGTCATCCTTATGCAGAGGGCAAGCCGGTTCATGACATTACCTTCGAGAATGTGCAGGCAGGACTGAGGACAGACTTTCTTTTCCGTCTGGCCAATCATCGAAACGGCATTGTCATCGGGACGGGTGACCTTTCCGAACTGGCGCTGGGGTGGTGCACCTATGGTGTCGGGGATCAGATGTCTCACTACAATGTGAATGCTGGAATGCCGAAGACGCTGATCCAGCATGTGATTCGCTGGTTGGTTCGGGAAGGGGGGCTGGAAGGTGGTGCACCAGACGTTCTGGAGAAGATCGTCAATGCTGAAATCTCCCCGGAACTCGTCCCGGATGTGGGGCAGGGAATTCAGAGTACGGAGCAGATGATTGGCCCGTATGCCTTGCAGGATTTCACGCTTTTCTATGTGCTTAGATATGGATTTCGCCCATCACGTATCGCCTTTTTGGCAGAAAAGGCGTGGGGAAGTGTTACAACAGGTTCCTGGCCAATGCATTTCCCCGAAGATCGGCGGAAATCCTATGATCTGGAAGAGATCTGTCACTGGTTGAGGATCTTTATTCACCGGTTTTTTGCCACCAGTCAATTCAAGCGCTCGGCCATGCCAAATGGGCCGAAAATCGTTGCTGGCGGCTCTCTTTCTCCGCGTGGAGACTGGAGGGCACCGTCCGATGGTAACGCACGAGCATGGCTGGAAGAGCTTAAACAGAACACGGCTATGTGAACTTTCAAACTTTTGAGGGGTTGGGGGTTCCGTCCCATGGCTTTCATGCCAATATGCTGGGTACCATTTTATTCAACGGAGATTTTCCGTCATGGCTTACGCTACGACCAATCCATATACGGGTGAAACGCTTAAAACCTTCCCGGAAGCAACTGACCAGGAAGTGCAGCAGGCGATTACCGACGCATATGAGGCCTTCAAGAGCTGGCGCGACGTTTCCTTTGCAGACCGCGCCAAGGTTATGGCTGCTGCCGGTGCGATCCTTCGTCGCGACATTGATAAATATGCCAAGCTGCTCACCCTTGAGATGGGCAAGCTTTATGAAGAAGCCAAGCTGGAGACCATTCTCTCCGCTGAGATCTTTGAATATTATGCCAAGAACGCTGAAGAGCTTCTGAAGCCGGAAAAGCTTCCGGTTGCTGATCCGAAGGAAGGCGAAGCCATCCTGATCCATCAGCCGCAGGGTATTGTCTTTGCGATTGAGCCTTGGAATTTTCCGTACTACCAGATCGCCCGCATCATCGCGCCGCAGCTTTCTGCCGGTAATACGGTTCTGCTGAAGCACGCATCCAATGTGCCGCAGTGTGCTGCTATCTTTGATGACCTGATGATTGAAGCTGGTCTGCCGAAGGGTGCATTCCACAATCTTTATGCTGCTCGGCATCATACGGCCGTGATTCTGAATGATCCGCGCGTCTGTGGTGTGGCACTGACGGGTTCTGAAGGTGCGGGCGCCATTGTGGCCAGCACGGCTGGTCAGGCGCTCAAGAAGGCAACGATGGAACTCGGCGGTGCCGATGCATTTGTCGTGCTTGAAGATGCAGATGTTGAAAAGGCCGCCAAGTGGGCTGCTTTCGGGCGTCACTGGAATGCAGGCCAGGTCTGCGTGTCTTCCAAGCGTCTGATCGTTGTAGATTCCATCTACGACCAGTTCCTTGAGATTTATAAGGCTGAGGTTCTCAAGTTCAAGGCTGGTGATCCAATGGATCCGGCTACGACGCTTGCGCCGCTTTCTTCACAGAAGGCTGCTGACGATCTGAAGGCTCAGGTTGAAGAAGCCAAGAAGCACGGTGCTGTTGTGGAAGTCATCGGTGCACCGGTTCCGGAAAAGGGTGCCTTCTTCCAGCCGCTGCTGATGACGAACCTGCATGGCGACAACGAAGCCCGTCACTGGGAGTTCTTTGGTCCTGTCACGCAGCTCTATCGTGTGAAGGACGAGGCTGAGGCGATCCGCGTTGCCAATGACTCTCCGTTTGGTCTGGGCGGTTCTGTCTTTACCAAGGATACGGCGCGTGGCGTGAAGGTTGCCGAGAAGATCCACACGGGTATGGTCTATGTGAACCATCCGACGATGGTGAAGGCTGATCTGCCGTTCGGTGGTGTGGCTCGTTCCGGTTATGGCCGTGAGCTGATTGGTCTGGGCATCAAGGAGTTTGTGAATCACAAGCTGATTGATGTCGTGGATATCGACGCACCGTTCTGATTGTGAGTTGGCTGGATCTTGCGATCCGGCCTGTTCATGAAAAAACCCGGACAGGAAACTGTCCGGGTTTTTTTTGTGTCTGAAAGACTGATCGGGGAAGGTCAGGCTCTCTGATGGGCCTTCTCTGCGGTCAGATTAATCCAGGGATGTCTGTCCTGCACATATGCAACGACACGCGCTTTGTGGGCGGTCCGCTCTGTTGAGGCGTTGGTCATGGAGCTGCTGTGCTGCCTGTAGTCCGCCAGAATGGCTGGCACCTGTCGTCCGGTTAATCCCAGTTCAGCGAAAGTGCACCAGAGGTCATAGTCTTCCCAGCCCATTGCTTCACGTGAAACATAGTAGCCGCCAGCGGCTGCCCACGCCCATTTGGCGACCATTGCCATGGCATCAATGCGATTGCCTGAAACCAGTGTCAGGGGATTCGAGGGTAGATCGCCGAGAAGAACAGGTGCGCCGGGTGGTGTGATCAGATCAGGGGTCTTCTTTGTGACGAGTGGCCCGTTCTCGTCAAAGCACTGGATCAGCGGATAGGCGTAGGCGATGCCAAATGTCATGGCGGCCAATAGTGTTTCACAAGCATCCGGGCGCAGGATGTTATCGGCGTCCAATTGCAGAGTGTGCGGGGTTTCAGCAGCATCCATGCCGATGTTTCGTGCGCCACCCAGCCCTGCATTGCGAATGGACCGTCTGAAGATCAGGCGGTTGAAGCGGCCGGTGTGCCGTTCCATCCAGATCCTGATGAGGTCAGCGGATTCATCCGTTGACCCATCATCCACCACGATGAGGTCCAGGATTGGAAGTGTCTGCGCAACAACGGAGTCCAGAGCATCCAGAACGTGATTGGCGTAATTGTAGGATGTTACGATGACTGTGACGTCTGCTTCGCCCAGAATGTCATGGTGGAAGAGCGTTTCACTCTCTGGAACGACCGGCAGCGCAGGAGGCTTTACGCGGCCGCGGGCCAGAAGAGTTTCCGCCGCTTGAGCCGCTTCCACATCGCCGTTGAGGGAAGACAGGGCGAGTGCCATGCGCCGGGCTTGAGCTTCCGGGCTAAAGGGCCAGAGAACGTCATGATAGGCGTTACGGGCCAGAGTGCGGCGCAGATCAGGGTTATCGACCAGTTTCAGGAGAGCGCTAGTCCATTCTTCCTGTGTTTCAGCCAGGAGGCCGGTTTCATTGTTTCTTACGACCCGACGGAATGGGCCGGTTGGAGAAACGATGGAGGCGTTGCCTGCAAGAGAGGCTTCAAGGAATTTTATTTCGCTTTTGGCTTCGCAGAAGATGTTGCCGACTTCCAGTGGCGCAATGGAGATATCGAATCTGGCGAACTCTTCCCCAAGTTCGGAAAGGGGAACCATATCTCGCCATTCGATCTGGCTTTCTACGGCCTTGAGAGCCGGGAACTCCTCCATCAGAAGGACGGGACGGTGATTGTCTTTTTCCCTGAATAGAACCAGTCGCGTGTTGGGGCGTGCTTTCAGCACACTGGTCAGAGCAGGATAAGCAATGGTGAAGTCACGCTGATGGGTGCGAGAACCCGTAGCATATCCAATGCGGATCAGTCCGTCGTCAGATGTTGAACGACCAGGCTCTCCGCGGAGGCGACAGCCCAGGCGGGATCGACGCAGTGTCTCATGGTCATAGACATTCGGAAGAAGATGGATGACGGGGCGCAGCTCATGCATTGCAAGAGCCAGCTCCCGGGTTGTTGCTGATCCCTGTTCACAACGCACAAGAGTCCGGCGCATGTCTGCGAAGCAGCGCTCAATGCGCTCTTCCGTCGCGCCCACAGAGCGAATGCCGTCAATGAAGTCGATACGCGCGTAATGTGGAACAAAAACGATATCGTCGGCGTCAAAAATGGTTCTGACGCCTTCCTGCTGCGCCAGATCAAGAATGGTGCTGACGTGGCCGCTATACTCCACGCGCCAGAAAATCATGACGTCAGCCCAGCGGATGTCTTCGTACCCGACTGTGGCGCAAGGCTGGATACGTGCCTCATATCCTGCGTTACGGACGGCTTCGGCATTTCGGTCACATCGATAGGCAACGCCAGGTGTATCGGGCTCACCGGCGATGAAGAGAACGCGCTGTATGACTTCAGGCGAACAGGTTCCATCATCGGGAACTGTAGAAGGTTCTACCAGAGCGAAAGACGTACTAGATGAAAAGTCTTCCTGCTCTGAACAAGACTGCAAGGCGAGAGGCTCAGGAAGTGTTGGGATATGTGGAATAAAGGGTTTTCGAAAAGCCCGAAGAACCCGGCGCCATAAAGGTGCGGGTTGCGACAGAAAGATTCTTAGGGAATCCAGACCCTCGCGGTTTTCTGTATAATGGTGTTCGATCGTTGTCCGCCTGTGGTTTTCTTCCGCCATTTTTACGCGGAAAGCGTCACGTTCCTGGCGTATCGGGTCAAGAATATGCGTCAGGGACGCAATCTTTTCGTCTCGAATGCGGATGCCTCTGGAGAGACACCGGCTCTCGATCCGGAGAGCGTGAGTTGTGTGTTCTGCATGTTCAGCAGCCTGCTTGTATCGTTGAAGCTCTGCGGCGTTCTGGCGTGTGGCTAGGTCATGAGCAAAAAGCTGGCGAACCCTGTGACGGAAATCACGGGATTTATCGGACTGACCCACCAAAAGCTCAATGAAGGGATGCGTCCCTGCTGGGCGGAGCGCAATATGGTCTGACAGAACGACTTCATTCGGGCGGCTCTGAGTTGTTTTCCCTACTAGAACCACGGGAATACTGGATTTTGCCCATTGTTCCTCATGCGTTCGGTGACAGAGCAATATGCCGGAATCACCATCGCTGTGGATTCTCGCGAATGTTCTTTCTGAATGATGACTTTCAAGTTCCTGCCAAGCTCTGAGCTGGGAGCCAAGTTCATCATCCAGCGCCGGAGACAAAAGGATAGTGGCCACCTGTGGGAAGGCATCATTTTGCAAGACGCTTCCTAGCCAGAGAATTGCTCTGGCGGCGTGGTCAGCCCCATCTCCCTGGGGGCCTGAATTTCTCTCGGGTAAGGGCCTCTGGATAAGAAAATTGGCTAATTCGGCCAGATACCTATCCTGCAGAGAGGGCGAGGGGGAGGTTGAGGATGGGTTTGTCACAGGTGCAATTTACAGATTCGTAAAGGTATGGTGTGAAAA
The DNA here is from genome assembly GCF_018812035.1 of Gluconobacter sp. P5B12. Lineage (NCBI taxonomy): Bacteria > Pseudomonadati > Pseudomonadota > Alphaproteobacteria > Acetobacterales > Acetobacteraceae > Gluconobacter > Gluconobacter sp. P5B12. Next base: position 39,726 of record NZ_JACRVV010000012.1, read on the forward strand.
CATCTTAAGGCATTGTAGAGACACAATCCCTATTTCTGTTTGTTTTTTATGAAGTATTTTAATTTTTTATTGATTGCGTGCTGTAAAGTTTATCCCGTCATTGCAACCATTCGTAAAATGCTCCCTTCTGTGATGGGGCATTCCTGCCCCAGCCTTTCTGTGTCTTTCAAATCACAGTAGGGAATTGCACTGTGAGTGGGTCTCTATATTGCTCCGATGCTCGGGTAGGTCTTGCACAGATACGTCAAATCCTTATTGCTTTTGGTAAATAGGCTTTGGTATATGCAAGACTCGTCACTCGATCATTTGGGTGGTCTGAGGGCCGCCAGTGCGAGGCAACCTTTTTTTAGGAGTGCATGGTAATGGCAATCACTACCGTGGTTGGCGCCTCCGGCCGGATCCTTGCGGTCACGGTCGACGGTGCGCAGGCCCACGCTCTGGCCAGTCAATATTCGTCTGCTATCGCTGGTGTTAGCGGTCTGACGAGTTATGATCTGGTTCCAGGCAGTAACAGCAGCCTGAGCGACGCAAGCGTTTCTCAGGGCGTTATTACTCAGGGCGGCAGCTATAGCATCGACGGGGATGTAGCTTACATCGCCGCCGGTTCATACGGCGCTACAGATACACTGAATGGCGCTGTTTCAATTGACCTTTCCAATGATACCGCTTCGAACATCAGCCTGCTGACAGGTAGCTGGGTTGGCGTTTCGGTTCAGGCTGGAAACCAGAACGGCACGTTCATCGGTGGTGTTGGTGACAACACGTTCACGGGGACGGGCAAGACCGGTAACTGGAACATTGCTACAGGGTCGGGCAACGACACGATTTCCGGGACAGATGGTAACAACACCATCGGTGGCGGAACAGGCAATAACCTGATTACCCTGGGTGCAGGTACGAACGCTGTTCGTTCTGAAGGCCAGGACACGATTGATGGCTCTGCTGGTACGGACACTGTTACCCTTCTGGGTGGCAGCTCGGTCGTAACTCTTGGCAACAATGCCACGGTCTATGACACGACGTACGACAACAACGTAACGGTTGGCAGCAACGGCTTTATCACGGGTGGCAGCTCCAGCACGTACTTCGCGACTGGAACGACCGCAACGGTTGCTGGTGGCCTGAACGATACGATTTCTGCTGCAGGTGACTTCCAGCAGGTTCGGGGTACTGGCAACAGCATCAGTGTCGGTGGCTCCCTGTCCTTCCTGAACGGTACGGGTAACACCACCATCACGGCTGGCAATGCCACCATGTTCGGTGCATCCGGCCTGAACGCTCAGTTCGATGGCACGTCCGGCTACAGCCTGTTCGTGGGCAACGAGGGCGACGAAGCAATCTCTGCTGCGTCTTCTCACGGTGTTCTGCAGGCTTTCGCAGGTACCGGCAACACGACCGTCATTGGCGGAACCGGTGCTGATACGCTGGTTGGTGGAACGGGCAATGCTACCCTTGAGGGTGGTTCCGGCTCTGCTAACCTGTTTGCTCTGAACAAGGGATCCGCTGGTGGCAACTACACCATCAGTGACTTTGGCAGCGCAGCAGGTAACCTGATGGCTCTGTACCAGTACGGTCTTCAGAACAACGGTGGGCTTGAGAACGTTCTGTCCAATGCAACTGTTGCCGGTGGCAATACGACCATTGCTCTGTCCGATGGCTCCAACATCACGTTTGTTGGCGTTACGGATCTGAAGGCTTCGAACTTCAATCTGAGCTGATCTCTACCCTGTCTGTTGGTTCGCCAGCATTCATGAAGGGAGCTGGGTTCGTAAGAACCCAGCTCTTTTTGTTTGTACCTCTTCGTTTCCAGACTTTGGCCTTTTCTTTGATGACAGTGCATCCCGGTTCCAACGTGACACTCCTTCCAGAGGCAGCCGAAGAAGATTCGCGGCGGGTCCTACTTGAGAGTTACCGCAGTTCTGCACGTCTGAACGGAATGAGGGCTGAGGGACTGCAAATTGAGAACACGCACCTCCGGGAGCAGATGGCTCTTGTTCAGAGCTCCCTCTCATGGCGGGTTACTGCTCCACTGAGGCTCATAAGAGGGTTGACGCTAGGTCGTCTGCCTTCTGGCAGGTCTCTTAAAGACCTGCCTGACCGCGTTCTCGAACTTTGGGGCAAAGGGGGCGCCAGTGCTTTAGGGAATGCTCTGGTACGTCAGGTTTTGCCTCGTTCCGGCAGAAAGAACGGGCGGAAAGTTTCTGATTCTCTTACCTCTGCCAAGAAGGCCTCTCCAGATGAAGCTGTGTCGGGGCTTTCCGTTTACAGTGATCCACTCGATAAAACGGCGACCGCACTGGCCCCGAAAGTTCTGATTATTGCAGAAGTTTCTTTGCGGCAGTGTGCGAAGTATCGTGTGTGGCAAAAGCGGGATCTGCTGGAACGCCTTGGATGGTCTGTTCAGGTTGTAGACTGGCGGGACATTGGTGTTGCGATGTCTGGGTTACAGCTTTGTACGCGGGTTATTTTTTACAGGGTTCCTGGCTTCGAGACTGTCATGAAGCTGGTCGCCGAGGCCCACCGCCTGCGTCTTGAGCCGTGGTGGGAAGTGGATGATCTTATTTTCGATGCTGAAGAGTATCTTCAGAATGGGAACATCAGCAGTTTGCCGCAGGCAGAGCAGGATCTGCTCATGTCGGGTGTTACCTTATTCCGGCGCTGTATGCTTGCGTGTGGCCGTGGCATCGCTTCGACCCCGGCATTGGCGCAAGCCATGTTGGACGCAGGCCTTACAGACGTTTCAGTGCTGGAAAATGCTCTTGATCATGAGACGATTGAGATCGCGGCGTCTCTTCCTACCCATGAAGGTACGGATATAGAGCGTGTGTGGGTTTCTTATGGATCAGGAACCAATACGCACGATGAAGATTTTCGGCAGGCTCAGGCCGGGCTGATTGCTGCGATGGAAGATGAGCCGCGGTTATGTCTGCGGGTCATTGGTCAGCTTAAGCTTTCGGATGACTTTGATAGGTTCGGAGACCGTGTAGAGCGGCTCACTGAGTTGTCCTATCGCGACTATCTGGGCGTGCTTTCCCGAACGGATATTGCCATTGCACCTCTGGAACCGACGCTCTTCAACGATTGCAAGAGCAATATCAAATTTCTGGAGGCGGCAGTCGTTCAGGTTGCGGCGGTTTGTTCCCCGCGGAGTGCTTTTCTCTCTGTGATGCGGCATGGCGAGAATGGTCTGCTGGCCGTCACCGATGATGACTGGAAACAGAGTTTTCTGACTTTGGCCCGAGATGTACCGCTGCGTCGGCGCCTTGCGGCTCAGGCCCTGCAGGATGTGATGGAACGGTACGCGCCCGATGCGATGGCGGTTACGCAGGGGCAGGCTGTTTTCGGTATGCCTGTGATGCCGGATCGGCACGCTTTGCGCGTCCTTATGGCAAATGTCTATTACGCTCCCCGCTCATTCGGAGGGGCGACGATCGTTGCAGAGGAGTTGGCAGAAAGGCTCACGCAGCGTGGTGTTGAAGTGGGAGTCATGACGTCTCGTCCACGCCTAGACGAAAATCTGTCAGGAAGTATTCGCTATGTCATCAACGGTACGGATGTGTTGTCCGCGGTAATTCCGGAGGGAACGGACCTCATAGGAGCTCTCGACAATCCGCAGATGGCTGAGGTGTTTGCTGATTGGTTAGACGCTTATCAGCCAAATGTTGTGCATGTGCATGCGGCCCAGGGGCTGGGTACTGCAATGCTGCGGGTCTGTCAGGAGCGCGGGGTTCCGTATGTTTTGACACTGCATGATGCGTGGTGGCTATGCGACCGGCAGTTCATGGTCCGGGAAGATGGACATTACTGCTTCCAGACCCGTATTGACCAGCAGGTTTGCCAGATGTGCCAACCTCATGCCCGACACCTGCGAGATCGTGTGACGATCATGCATCAGGCTCTGGCTGAAGCGGCTTTGTTGATAAGCCCTTCTGAGGCACATCGTCAGCTTTATCTTGCTAATGGCGTCGAGCCGGAGCGGATCGTTGTGAACAGGAATGGCTTTCGGTGGCCTGAACGCTTTCGTCGCCAGAGAATTCCGGGCTCGCGGCTACGCTTCGGATTCGTTGGCGGAACTGAGGCAGTAAAGGGATATCCACAGCTTAAAAAATGTATGGAGTCTCTTGAGCGATCTGACTGGGAGCTGGTTCTGGTTGATAACAAGATCAATCTTGGTTTCAGGTCCATTTATGCTGAAGACTGGTCAGTAAAGGGGGATCTAAAAATTGTACCTGCCTTCACGCAGGCTGGACTCGATGACTTCTATGATCAGATTGATGTTCTTCTGTTTCCTTCCCAGTGGAAAGAGAGTTATGGCCTGACTGTTCGTGAAGCTCTGGCGCGCGACGTTTGGGTTGTGACGACTGCTCCAGGGGGACAGTCAGAGGATGTTGTGGACGGGATCAACGGGACGCATCTTCCTCTTGATGGGCGTCCTGAAACACTCGCGGCGACTGTTGAAGCCTTGCTCAATCAGGCCGAAAAATTTGACGGATATGTCAATCCATTCAAGGGCGATTTGGCAACGTATGAGGCGCAGACAGAAGAGTTGCTAGGCTTTCTGGAGCGCGTGGCCAAGCGTGAAACCAAGTTAGTGACCCATTAAAAGAGCTGGTAAGGCACGTAGTCTGTCTTCACTGGCAAGGGCCTGCACCAGTCGTGCCCGGAAACCGGCCTTCTTGTGCTGAACGCGCGGTGGGTTATTGGCCAGATAGAGTGCGATCCAGTCTGGGTCAAAAAAGGTTTTGTCAGGAATTTCGCTTCGCCACAGATGGACTGATGCGACCCCGCTTGGGTTATCTCGCAGAAGCTCTGTCTTGATGAACGGTGCTTGCCCTGAGTGGAGCACAGTGCGCCAATCTGTATGCATTGGGTTTAAGGATAAAAGGCGTGCCAGCCCCCGTGTGCTGCTCCATGAAGCTGCGATATCCAGTTTGGCGGCCTGCATGGCCAAGCCGAGACCGAGTTCACCATGCAAGACGATTTCCGGCTTGCTCATACTGTTGAATGGCTGCTGGAACACGCGCCTGATGGCGGGATGATCGAGAACATCGCGTGTCATGACGAGAAACCAGGACTGAAGATGAGCTGTAATAGCTTCTGATCGTACCATGCCCCAGATAGGGGAGCGGGTGGCCCGCATGTTTTCCATAATGGGCCGTAAAGGCGTCATGGGCCCGAACACGCTGTCATTCGCGAAGAGGATTTCACTCGCTCCCGCGTCGCAGTGGTTATTGAGCAGATCCTGCCAGGCTCCAAAATCAAGACCAGAATTCTTTCTGGCGTACAGGTTAGCCCTGATCGGGATCGGACCGGAGGCAAAGCTGTTTTCGAGGGCTGTCATTCTCGCTGTGTCATTTGGATCCAGTCCGGAGACTGCGACATGAAGTTCGAACCCGCATCCTGCAATCTGGCTCAGGAGGTGTCTGGTGTGTGGAGCCAGTGTTGCTGATGGGTCGTGATAGGCGAAAAGGCAGATAGAACGCGACATGAAATCCCTGACGATGGAACGCTAACGCTGTTTGCGCGATTATATCATCGTTGCCCGATTGTATTGTAAGAAATACTGAGGAATGCTGTAAAAGATGATGAATGTTCAGGTGTTGAAGATACATCCTGAGATAGGTCCGCAAAAGAGGAGAAGCATGCGCCCATGAGTAAGGCATTTCTCGCAGCCGTTCTTCAGGACTCTATCGACTGTACAGGTGTCGCTGCACAGCGTGCGGCCAGCGATCTTGTAGATGCTATTATTGATGAACTAAAGCGCGAAGGGGGATTTACTATCTCTTCTTTCGGGACATTCACTGTGTGCGAAACAAAAGCACGTCATGCCATAAACCCACGGACAGGAGAGCCTGTTGAGGTTCCTGCCGGGCGAACGGTCCGATTCAAGGCAAGCCCGGGATTGAAGCAGAATTTATAGAAAGTTTGGCTGGGGCGGGAGGATTCGAACCTCCGCATGGCGGAATCAAAATCCGCTGCCTTACCGCTTGGCTACGCCCCAGTAGATCGCGTTTACGAACGCGATGGATCGGCTTTTAATCCGAACCAATGCGTCTCGTAAAGCCCAATATCAGAATTCAAGTTCCAGTTCGTGATCTGGCAGCCCTGTAGTGCGCATGGCTTCGTCCATTTTGCGACGGGCTGATGCCTTCAGGATACCCAGACGCTCGGCTCGGTTGAGGGCCTGATCCAAGGCCGCCATTGTACTTCCGAGATCCTGGCTTTCGTCTTTTTCCCAGGCCCGGAGCGCGTGTCCCCAGACGGCGGTCAGGGCGTTAATGCGCCAGATGCCGCCAAGACCGGAACAGTCCATGCCTGCTGCGTCAGCAAGCCAGCGCATGGAATCCACAGTTGCTCCGGCGAGCAGAGCTGCCAGAGCGGGGTCATAGGGAACGGCGTGCAGGACAGCCCTGACGCCTGTGCGATATTCTTCGAAAATATCGAATCGGCGCATCATCAGGTCGAAAAGATATTCGCGAAGTGTGCCGCCATTTCCTTCGTCGCGGAGTGCGCTTTCATCGGCGAGCCGTCCCAGGCGCAGCAGCAGCAGTGCTTTGACCGGATAGCGTGAGCGCACAGCATCGACAGGCAGACCTGCCTCGCGCGCGGCATCAACTAGAGAAAACCGGTGCCAGCCGTCTGAGCCAGCCAAACTCAAGGCAGACTGGAGGAGAGCAATATCGAAGGCTTCCCTGTCCAGTTCCGGTGTGCTGTCTGATGCCAGCTCATCGGTATCAAATGGGTCCTGCCGCTCTTCCATGCCGGTCTCCTGTAGAAATCTTGTTTCTTAATGGTGGGAGCGTTTGCCAGTGTCAGCAAGTTCCCACCAGAGAGAAACGATCAACCGGCGAGTTCGTCGGCCCGTTTTGTGGCCGCGTCAATGGCTTTTGAAATATTTGACGGCCATGCGTCTGGAGCCATGAGAACATTCAGGGCAGCAGCGGTTGTTCCGTTCGGGCTGGTGACAGCTTTGCGCAGATCGGCCGCGTCGTCAGGCATGTCATCCAGCATCCGGCCTGCACCGTAGATTGTTCCGCGTGCCAGACGGCGTGCTGTCGTTTGGGAAAGGCCGTGTGCTTCTCCAGCTTTTTCGAGCAGTTCAGCAAGAAGAAACACATACGCAGGACCTGAGCCGGAGACGGCTGTTACTGCTAAAAGGTCTTCCTCACTATCGACGCGGACAACATCGCCAACAGCGAATAGAAGTTCGTGGCAGAGGCTTGTCTGTTCTTCTGTCGCCTGAGGAGACGCATAGAAGCCGCTGATACCTGCGCCGATCGCTGAAGGGGTGTTCGGCATGGCGCGAAGAATGGGGAGAGTGGCGCCGCTTTTAGATGTCGCATCTGACAGGGCGGCACAGGTTCTGCCGGCCATGACGGAAAGCAGTGCAGCCTTCTTCATGCGAGAGCCCAAGGACTCCCCTAAGGCACTGATTGCTTCTTCCGCTGCCGCAGGTTTTACGGCCAGGACGATAATATCCGGCGTAAAGGTCGATGGAATGTCAGACGCGGCTCGAACGACTGAAAAGGTATCGTCCGAACTGGATCTGTGTCGATCAACGACAATGATATGGGGAGGTGTGGGAGAGGCGAGCCACCCGTCGAGAAGCGCGCCTCCCAGTTTTCCACAACCAACCAGCAGAATTGAAGGTGTTGATGGCAAGGTCATGCGTCTCCGACACAATCAAGCATGGCAGCGTCCAGTGCATCCTGAGGAGATTTTCCGCCCCAGAGAGTGAACTGGAAGGCGGGGTAAAAGCGCTCACATTCTGACATTGCGATATCGATCAGGTCTTCCATGCTTTCACCTGGAGGGGTTGAGACACCACGCATCAGGAGCGTATGGCGAAAGGAGGGAACACCGGTTTCCGGATCAATAATGAAATGACCAACCCACAGCTTGTTGTTGGCGAGGGAGACCAGTTCATGCACGTCCGATCGACGTGCTGTGGGGGACCGTAGATCCAGCGTGCAGTTCAGATGCAGGGCTGAAAGCTCGTCTGACCAGGTGAAATAGAGAGAGTAGTCACACCATTGACCTGGGGCCTGAGCCGCCATTTCGGACTGGCCAAGGCGCTCGAATTCCCATTCGTAGAGGCCCATGACCTGTTCCATGAGGTCAAGCGGATGGGATTCTGTTTCTGTGGTGAGTGAGGTGCTCAGGGCAGGCATGTCGGATCTCCCAAGGCCGTGGAGGCCGGAACCGGTCATGCACCGGTGCGGCGCTCCAGATGTCTGCGGCCAGGAGGGGAATGACCTCTCCTGACGTTGATCACGTTATGTGGCCTTGGTGAAGTGTGCAAGTATCACGCACAGCTTCAAGCAGTTCGTACGAAGATGTGTTGCATCAGGATCGCAGCGAAAGCGACCGTTTTAGCCCTGAGGGCCACCCTTTTCTTCAGTTGCGAGGTCTTCGAGTGCTGTCAGGCGCGATTCGATGGCAGCAAGGCGGGCTTCTGCTTCGTCCTGTGCCATGCGCGCGCGCGTCGCCATTTCCTGAACGGCATCGAACTCATCACGACGAACCAGTTCAAGGGAGGTCAGGACTTCGTCAACGCGGGTGCGGATGATGGAGTGTAGTTCTTCGCGGGCACCGGTGACAGCCGAAAAAGCATTGCCGGCAAGGCCTGCGAGGTCGTCGAAGAAGCGGGGTCTGTCAGACATGGGAGAAACTCCTGCAGAGAGGCGGCGTGTCGTGTGTGGCGCGTCGCTTGGATCGTTTTCGGGGGCAGACTATACAGGAAGGATGATTATCGTCACCGGCGGAGCCGGATTCATTGGATCGTGCCTTCATGCCGCCCTGCGTCAGCGCGGGCTGCGGACGGTTGTTGTGGACCGGCTTCGTGAGGGCGTAAAATGGCGCAACCTCGCGTCTCATGCGCCGGATCAGATCATCACGCCTGAGGCGCTCCCGAGTTTCCTCGAGACAGCGCCAAAGATCGAAGCGGTCTTTCATATGGGCGCGATCAGCGCAACGACTGCACGAGACGGAGACCTTGTCTGGTCGACTAATGTGGCGTTGTCGCAGTTTCTCTGGCGTTGGTGCGCCCAGAACGATGTCCGGATGATTTACGCTTCGTCTGCGGCGACATATGGCGCCGCAGACCAGCCTGAGATGTTCCGTGACGGGCTGGATGCGATTGATCATCTCAGACCGTTGAACCTTTATGGATGGTCAAAGCAGGTTTTTGATCTGTGGGTAAAGCGTGAGCTGGAAGCTGGGCATCCGGCCCCACCGCAGTGGGCTGGACTGAAATTTTTCAATGTTTATGGCCCGAATGAGTATCACAAAGGGTCCATGATCTCCGTCGTGAAGGTCAAGTATGATGATCTTCAGCGAGGTGCTGCGGCACGACTGTTCAAATCTGACGTTCCAGGAATGGCCGATGGCCAGCAGAAGCGTGACTTCATCTGGGTCGGGGATGTTGTGAATGTCATGCTATGGCTTTTCGACCATCCGGATGTCAGTGGTCTTTTCAACTGCGGAGCCGGTGTGGCGCGGAGCTATCTGGATCTGGCGCATGCAGTCTGTGACGCTGCGCATCGGGCGCGGGACGTGGAATTCGTTGAGATGCCTGAGAAGCTTCGCGGGCAGTATCAGTCTTTCACCTGTGCGGACATGAGCCGTTTGCGTCAGGCAGGATATGATGCGCCGTTTACGTCGCTTGAAGACGGAATACGGCAGTATGTGCGTGATTATCTTTCCCAAGCGGAGTCAAACCTTTGAGCCAGCCCTTGATGTTCCCTGGGTTTGACCCCGTTGCGTTTCATGTCGGCCCGCTGCCGGTGCGCTGGTATGCCTTGGCGTATATGGTCTCGTTCATCATTGCGTTGCCAATTGCGAGACGATTGAACAGGCTGGCACCGGAAGTAGCGACCAGTGAACAGGTCGATGATTTCCTGTTTTACGCTATTTTGGGTGTTCTGCTGGGTGGTCGTCTTGGGTACGTGTTGTTCTACCGACCTCTGGATTATCTCGCGCATCCAGTGGACATCATCAAGACGTGGGACGGCGGAATGTCGTTTCATGGTGGGGCTTTGGGCGTCATTCTGGCTCTGGCGTTCTTCTCTTGGAAAAACCGTCTGAGTTTTCTGGCTTTTGCGGACCGGATCGTGCCGGTGGTTCCGATTGGGCTGGCGCTAGGTCGTTGCGCCAACTTTGTGAACGGGGAACTGTGGGGGCGTCCAGCATCGCCTGATCTGCCGTGGGCCATGGTATTCCCCACAGGTGGGCCCGTGGCACGGCATCCTTCCGAGCTTTATGAGGCGTTGACGGAAGGCGTTCTCCTGTTGTGCGTCATGCTGTTCGCCGCAACCCGTCCAAGATTGCGGGCACATTTCGGATTTCTGTCAGGGTTATTCCTCTTTGGATATGCCTGCGCGCGGAGCTTCTGTGAATTTTTTCGGGAGCCGGATGCGAATATCGGCTTTCTGGCCGGTGGGGTCACGATGGGGCAGATCCTGTGTATTCCGATGGCGCTCGCTGGGCTGGGTCTGATGACGTATGCCCTTCGTCGTCCGGCGCAGGAGAGCGCTCATGTCTGAGGCTATTCTCAGAAGTAATGGTCTTGGCGTGCCACATGGCTTTTTTACGCGCCTCGGCGGCGTGTCCCCGAAACCTTATGACAGCCTGAACTGCTCTCTGTCGTCTCCTGATGATCTGGCGAACGTGAGCGAAAACCGTGCGCGTGTTGCGCGGCAGATCGGGGTTGAGCCAGAAAAGCTTCTGGGTCTGAAGCAAACGCATAGTGACATTACGGTTCCAGTGACCCGGGAGACGGTTCTCTGGGCTATGGGGCGTGGGCAGGATGGCGATGCGCTGGTGACGGATCGCCCTGACGTCGGGGTTGGGGTGATTACGGCAGACTGCGGTCCTGTTCTCCTCGCTTCAGAGGATGGACAGATTGTGGGAGCCGCGCATGCCGGATGGCGTGGAGCGGTAGGCGGTGTTCTCGAATCTGCTGTGACGCAAATGAAAGCTCTGGGCGCCAAGAATATCCGGACAGTAGTCGGCCCCTGCATTGGGCCTGAGAGTTATGAAGTTGGCCCGGATATGCGGGATGCCGTTTTGGCTCAGGACGGGAACGCAGGCCTGTTTTTCCGTGTGGCAGAGCGGGCAGGGCATTTCATGTTCGATTTGCCAGAATACTGCTCGGCGCGGCTGAAAGCTGCTGGTGTTCAGCAGGTTGAAGTACTGGGTGTGGATACATTGACGGACCAGAGGTTCTTCAGCCACCGCCGACGGACACTCGCAGGCGGTGGCCATATTGGTCACCAGATCTCAGCAATCCGGCCTCGCGTTTCATCATAGTATTGCAGAGTGCCGCAGCGCTTGTGCGGATCGCTGGGACTGTTATCGTTCCGGTATGAAAATGCTTCGTCCTGCTCAGATTCTCTGTTCCATGCTGGTGGCTGCCTGTGCCGGGGGCGTCGCCTACGCCAAACCCTCTCATCTTCTGGTTCGTAACGCCCTGATCTTTTCAATGGCCGATGGGCAGAAAGCGCCTTTTAAAGGGTATTTTTCTGTCCGTTCAGATGGCGTGATCGATCAAATCGGCTCCGGTGCTCCTCCAAAGGATCTTCAAGCGGATCAGGATGTGGATCTGCATGGACATTGGGTCATGCCAGGGTTCATTTCCGCTCATAGCCACCTCTGGCAGGCCGCGTATCGTGGCCTTGCGGCGGATCAGACGTTGATGGGCTGGATTGAGGCTTTGTATTCCGGAAAAGCGAGCGTTGCGCGGCCTGAAGATATCTACTGGTTCACGCTGGATGGGGCGCTCGACCATCTCGCGCATGGTGTGACTGCGGCTTATAATTTCAATTACGGTGGGGCGAACCCTGCTGTTGTCGAGGCGACGGACCGGTTGCAGTTCCAGGCAGAGACGGCTTCTGGAATTCGGTTCGTGCATGGTCTGGAGCCATTGCCGAGTAAGGGCGATGTGTCGCTTGCTAAAGCCAGACAACATGTGAACGATTTTCTGGCGTGGTCCGCCGGGCAGCATGTGGGATCCACGTTCCTGTCCGTGATGATCAATGGTGGGACGGGATTTCACGACACCGGAGACGTTGCGAAGATCGAAGGCGCGTTGATGCGGGAGTATCATCTGTCCAACCAGAGTCATTATCTGGAGCCACCTGAGAACGTTTCAGCTCAGCAGGCCCGGTTCCGCTGGTTTGAGGATGAAGGCATTCTCGGGCCGCATCTGATTTTCGGGCATTTCATCCATACGACGCCTGAGATTATTGCCCGATCCGTAAAGGCTGGGGCGTCCATGGTCTGGAATCCGCTTTCAAATGGTCGTCTGGCGTCAGGGACGGCGGATATTCCGGCCTATCTGAAAGCTGGTTTGCGGGTTGGTATGGGAGAGGATGGGGAAGCCAGTGCGGATCTGGCAGACCCGTTTGAGAACATGCGGACCGGGCTTTATGCCATCCGGGACAAGTATCAGAGTGCCGCGATCATGAGCCCGTATGATGTGGTGCGCCTGCACACGCGAGGGAGTGCGGATGTTCTGGAAGTCGGGGATCGGCTTGGAAGCCTGGAAGCTGGGAAATTTGCGGATTTTCTTGTGATTGATCCGACCAATCTTGGGTATGTGTTTGACCCGTATGCCACGCTGGTTTTTGCGGCGGCTCAGGAAAATCTGGAGCAGGTGTATGTGGGGGGCGTGCTGCTGGTTGAGCATGGAAAGCCGCTGAAGCAGGATTTTGCGCATGTTCGGCAGGAAGCTGATCGGCGGGTTGCGGCCTCTGTTCAGCATTAAAAAAGAGCCGGGGAGTAATCCCCGGCTCTTTTTGTGTGTCAGACGCTGTGGGTTTTGGCTTCACGATCCCAGAAGCGGAGTTTCCGGCAGGTTGCGATGAAGGGTTTAAAATCGCTATCCTTTTTGATGGCAATTACACCATCGTCCATCTCGTCGGGCGTGATGCCGCCTTTTGCCAGAAGGGGGGCAGCGTCCGGGCCGTAAGCGATGAATTTGGCGTGGGCGAACGCATCTGCCACGAAGTCACGGGCTGTTGCTTCCCTGCTCAGAAGCTTTGTCCCTTCCACGGAAGAGAGCAGCACGACGGCGTCGTAAAGCACGGATGGGGCGCCGACGATTTTCTGGCCAGCCGGGATGGTCTTGCCATCTGTCAGCGTTACGCCGCCGACAACGGGGGCGACCAGTTCAATCAGTGTGCCTTCCGCCTTTGCGGCTTTCTGGAGTGCATCCAGCAAGGCCGCATCCGTACCCTCTGTAATCACGACACCCAGTTTGCGGCCTGCGAAGGATTCGGGGCCGTTCTTGAGGATGCTGAGCGCTGTTGAGGCGGCCAAATCCGTGATGGGTGTACGGGCAGCTGGAGCTGGGGCGGGGAGGTCTTTCAGGCCCAGACCTTTGGCCACGCCCTTGGCCAGCGTTTCATCCACATTCAGAAGATGGGCGATGACGCGGGAGCGAATGTTTGGCGTCTCGACCTTGCTGAGTTCGAAGACGAACGCGTTCTTGATGTGCGTTTGTTCGGGCTTTGTCTGGCTGATGTAGAACTGGCGTGCCTGGCTGTAGTGATCGGCGAAGAGTTCACCGCGCTCGCGGGTCGTGCGACCGTTGTCATCGGGGAAGTGCCTGTAGCCGGTCTTGGGGTTTTCACGCGGACCTGCGCCCCAGGAATTGGGCTCGTAATTCACGCGGCCCTTCGGGTTGTGCATGGCAGCGTGGCCATCCTGCTGGAAGTTGTGGAATGGGCATTTGGGCGCGTTAATGGGGATATGCGTGAAGTTCGGGCCACCGAGACGCTTTGTCTGTGTGTCCAGATACGAGAAGTTCCGGCCTTGTAGGAGGGGATCGTTGGTAAAGCCGATACCGGGGATGACATTCTGGGTGCAGAAGGCGACCTGTTCGGTTTCGGCGAAGAAGTTGTCCACCATGCGGTCCAGCACGAGGCGGCCAATTCGGCGCACGGGGACGAGTTCTTCCGGGATGAGTTTGGTCGCATCCAGAATGTCGAAGTCGAATTTGTCGGCAAAGGCGTCATCAAAGAGCTGTACGCCCAGTTCCCATTCCGGATAGTCGCCGGATTCGATGGCCTGCCAGAGGTCGCGACGGTGGAAGTCAGGGTCGGCGCCGTTAATCTTGACGGCTTCATTCCAGACGACTGACTGAAGGCCCTGCTTCGGCTTCCAGTGGAACTTCACGTAGGTGGATTTTCCTTCGGCGTTTATGAGCCGGAAGGTATGGACACCGAAGCCTTCCATGAAGCGGAAGGAGCGGGGGATGGCCCGGTCTGACATGATCCAAAGGAGCATATGAACGGTTTCGGGCGAGAGGGATGCGAAATCCCAGAAGTTGTCATGGGCGGACTGCGCCTGCGGGAAGCCGCGATCGGGTTCTTCCTTTACGGCGTGCACCATGTCGGGGAACTTGATGGCGTCCTGGATGAAGAACACGGGCATGTTGTTGCCCACGAGATCCCAGTTGCCTTGTTCGGTATAGAGTTTCACGGCGAAGCCGCGGACGTCGCGGGCGAGATCGAATGATCCCTTGCCACCTGCGACGGTTGAGAAGCGGACGAATGCCGGGACGCGGGTGCCGGTTTTTCCGAGGACGCTTGCAGTTGTGTAGTCAGACAGGGAGTCTGTGAGTTCGAAGAAGCCATGAGCGCCGTAGCCGCGAGCATGAACAACGCGTTCGGGGATGCGCTCGTGATCGAAGTGGAAGATCTTCTCCCGGAAATGAAAGTCTTCCAAAAGCGTTCCGCCGCGTGGGCCTGCTTTTAGGGAGTTCTGGTCATCTGCGACGGGAACGCCCTGCTGGGTTGTCAGGGTCGGTGCGTCGCCCTCTGCGGTCTGATGGGTTGCGCCTTGAGGGCCGCGCTCGAAGGTCTGGTCACCGATGGTCACGGTGGTGCGTTTGTCTGCCGTGTCGCTCATGGTTCGGTCCGATCTGCTGTCGTCTCGAATGTCCGGCGCAAATAACGCCGGGTGTTTCGATTCAATTCCTGTGCGTTGATTTCCTTTTTTGGAAATCTGTCACTTTAGAAGTCTGAGACGAGGGCAAATGTTCCGGAAAATAATTTGAGGAAATGTTCTGAACTGAAAGAAAGAGCGGACCGTTAGAGACTTACTTGCATCGTTTTCGCAGAGCAGGAGGCTTGAATGCCTGTCGATCCTCGCAACCGTTATCCTCGGCCGCCTTTTGAAGCGCAGAGTCAGCCCTTTCCAGGACTCTCAGCGAAGATGACGCCTCAGCCCGATTATGGCGAGAAGACTTACAAGGGGGCTGGCAAGCTGAAGGGACAAGTGGCTCTGATAACTGGTGGTGACTCTGGTATCGGGCGTGCTGTTGCGCTGGCTTTTGCACGGGAGGGGGCGGACATTGCCATTTCCTATCTTGAAGACGAAAGCTCGGATGCCAAGGAGATTGCGGCCCAGATTGAGGCAGAGGGGCGTCGTTGTCTGTTGTTGCCCGGAGATATTCGGCATTCAGCCCATTGCTCAGCTCTTATAGATAAGGTTCTCGCGGAGCTGGGGCATCTCGATGTCCTTGTTAATAATGCAGCTTTCCAGAATTGGGCGGAGCATCTGGAGGATATCAGTGAGGAGGAGTGGAAGCGGCATTTTGACACGAATACGCACGCACTCTTCTACCTGACGAAGGCTGCCGTGCCGCATTTGAAGGCAGGGGCATCCATCATCAATACGTCTTCAGTTAATCTAAAAACCCCTCCCGAGATCTTGGTGCCGTATTCCATGACAAAAGCGGCGATTGCGAATTTTACAGTTAGTATGGCGCAGCAGCTTGCGGCGCGCGGGATCCGTGTAAATGGCGTTATGCCGGGACCGATCTGGACGCCTTTCATTGCCACGGGGATGCCTGAAGAGGCACAGAAGAAAGTGGGCTCTGATGTCCCGCTGGGCCGTCCGGGTCAGCCAGCAGAACTTGCGGGTGCCTATGTTTATTTTGCAGACCCACTGAATAGTTACACGACTGGTGCGCTGCTGGCGGTCAATGGTGGGATGCCGATGCTTTGATGTGCTGAAAGTATTGGTAAATTACGGAAACGCCTGCTCCTGATCGAGCGGGCGTTTTTCAGTTTTGGGACCAAACAGCAATGTGACACTCGCGCCTAGCAGGAGCAGGCAGGTTGTGAGGCCAAAAATGCCGGGGAAACCTGCTGCGGGGTAAATCCAGCCAATCAGGACGGGCGATGAGATGGCGCCTAGCCGAGCAATAGCTGAGGCGAGACCCATTCCCCGCCCTCGGAGGGCTGTCGGAAAAAGCTCGGGTGTATAAGCGTAAATGCCGCCATAGGTTCCGTTCATGAACATGGACAGCAGGATGCCGAAGACCAGAACCTGAGCGGGGGTCTGACTGGCCGCCATGCCGATGGCGCTAATCCCGCCAGCGATCATGAAGGTTGCTACGGCCGTTCTTCGGCCGAGCCGTTCGGTGCAATATGCCGAAGCAAGATATCCTGGGAGTTGGGCTGCATAGATGGAAATGGCGTAGGCGAAGCTGCGTGTGACCGTCATGCCGCGTTCGATCATGAGAGTGGGGATCCATGTGAAGAACGCATAGAAACAGAAAGTGATGGTCAGCCACATGACCCAGCTCATGAGAGTTGAGCGTCTGAGATCTGGAGCAAACAGGTCCTTCAGGGGGCGGATCGCCTGCGGCTCTGAGTGTGATGTCGTTGTGAGACCTGGGGCCAGACCTGCGCTCTGCTCGATCAGTCCGACGATATGGCAGGCTTCGTGTGTCCGCCCGCGTTGGTCCAGCCATCTTGGAGATTCCGGAAGGGTGCGCCTCCACCATAATAGCATCAGGACAGGCAGGGCTGTGGCCATCAAGGCCCACCGCCAGCCGTCAGGAGACGATGGAACGAGCATGAAGCCGAGAATAGCTGCTGTCACGTATCCAAACGAATAAAACCCGGTGAGACTTGCCGTGAAGGCGCCTCGATAGCGGGAAGAGACAAACTCGCTCAGATAGGGCGCAATAATGGTTGCTTCCGCGCCTGCGCCTAGTCCTGCAAGAAGACGGGCTGAAAAGAAGCTGCTGAAGGAGCTGGACATAGCTGAAAACAGGGAGCCGATAGCGTAGAGGGCAAGGGCGCTCATCATGACGGATTTGCGTCCTGATCTGTCGGCCCACCAGCCAGCAAGGAGCGAGCCCATGCCGTAGCCCAGATACGTAGCGCTTCCGAGAAGGCCGAGAGAGGGGCCAGACAGATGCCACTCCGTTTTCAGAACGGGGAGCGTGAAGGCTACAATCGCCGAGTCTAGGCCGTCGAACATATATCCGCAGCCCCCCAGGATCAGTAGGCGGCGATGGAAGGGTGTGAATGGCAGATGTTCGATGCGGAGGGCGATGCTCATGGATTCTCTGGGACGCAGGCAACTATGGGGACTGTGACAGACTATCTGGCGGTTTGGGCGTGGGTCCAGCCATGGTTGGGGTAGGCCATCAGGAAGGTAGAATCTGGGAAAAAGGTTGTGTGTGGCGCAGTTTTCCGCTATTTCGCCGCTCGCACAGGCACCCCTGGAGGTCTGTGTGATGACAAAATTCAATACGCAGGAGCGTAACAGTGGCTAATTTGACGACACTTGCTGTCTCGACGCGCGCGAAGGCTGGTAAGGGGGCAGCGCGCGCAACGAGACGTGCCGGGCTGGTTCCGGCAGTAATCTATGGTGGCAAGCAGGAGCCTTCCATCATTGCTCTTGATCCGCGCGTGATCATGAAGGAACTGCACCGTGGTGGCTGGTCCTCCCGCGTGTACAACCTGGCAGCAGAAGGCGCAGAGCCGGTTGCAGCCCTGATCCGTGACGTGCAGCTGCACCCGGTGACGGATGCTCCGATTCACATCGACTTCCAGCGCGTTGCAGCAGGCACGAAGGTGCACGTTCAGGTTTCCATCATCTTCGTTGGCGAAGAGAAGGCTCCTGGCATCAAGCGCGGTGGCGTTCTGAACGTTGTCCGTCATTCCGTGGACGTTGCTGCTGATGCAGCCAGCATTCCGGAAAGCTTCACTGTTGATCTGAGTGTCCTCGACATTCATGACAGCGTTCGCTGGTCCGACCTGAAGGGCACGGAAGGCGTAAAGCTGACGGGTCATCAGGCTGCTGATCTCGTGATCGCTTCTATCGCTCCGCCGACCATTGATGCGGAAATGGAAGCTGAAGCTGCTGCCAAGGCTGCTGCCGCTGCTGCTGCAGCTACCGCAAAGCCGGGCGCAAAGAAGAAGTAAGTCATGAGGCTCTGGACCGGTCTCGGCAATCCCGAGCCGGGGATGAGCCGTCATCGACATAACATCGGCTTCATGGCGGTTGATGAAATCGCCAGGCGTCACGGGTTTTCCCCGTGGCGCAAGCGCTTTCGGGGGGAGACTTCCGAGGGCGTTATTGGGGGGCAGAAAATTCTGCTCCTCAAGCCGATGACCTACATGAACCTGTCGGGCGACAGCGTTCAGCAGGCCGCGCAGTTCTTCAAGATCGCGCAGGCCGACATTACCGTTTTCCATGATGAACTCGATCTTGCTTTCGGCAAGCTGCGCATCAAGCGTGGCGGCGGAGCGGCTGGGCATAATGGCCTTCGCTCAATGGATCGCTGTCTTCCCGGACCGGATTACTGGCGTGTGCGGATGGGCATTGGCCATCCGGGGCATAAGGACCGGGTGCACGGGCATGTTCTGGGGAATTTCGCCAAGGCGGAAGAGCCGGAGCTTGAGCGGTGGCTTGAGGCAGTTGCGGATGCTGCGCCTATTCTGGCCAAGGGCGAGAATGAAGCGTTCATGACGAAAGTGGCGCTGCTTACGGCCTGAGTGCCGCGAGACTTCAGGTCTCTTATGGTCAGCTTTTTTCACTGTTATAACGTGCGGGTATCGTTGCCAGAGAGAGTTCTCGGGCGGGAATCGTACTCTGCTGCCTGTTTTGCAGGGTGCAGGTGTTGTCCGTGGGCGTGGATTCTGCGAACACAGGGCAACTGAATTCTGAGACTGGGCTGACCAATGTGGCGGCCTGAAAGATGGAGAGCACAATGGGTTTCAATTGCGGCATCGTTGGTCTGCCCAATGTTGGCAAGTCCACGTTGTTCAATGCTCTGACGGAAACAGCCGCAGCGCAGGCAGCGAACTACCCATTCTGCACCATTGAACCGAATACGGGCCGTGTTGCCGTGCCGGACCCTCGGCTGGATATTCTGGTGAAGATTGGTAAGTCCCAGAAAGAGATTCCGACCAGCCTTGAGTTTGTTGATATTGCGGGTCTGGTCCGTGGCGCGTCCAAGGGTGAAGGGCTGGGAAACCAGTTTCTGGCGAATATCCGCGAGACGGATGCGATCATTCATGTTCTGCGCTGCTTTGAAGACGATGACATCACCCACGTTGAAGGTGGGGTCGACCCGGTTCGGGATGCGGACATCATTGAGACCGAGCTGATGCTTTCTGATCTGGAAAGCCTTGAGAAGCGCCAGATCAATCTTCAGAAGCGTGCGCGTGGAAATGATCGCGAAGCACAGGCGCAGCTTGAGCTCATGGAGCCGCTGATTGTGGCACTGCGTGATGGCAAGCCTGCCCGCACCGCCGTGCCGAAGGGGCAGGAAGGTGAGGCTGCGCGTCTTCAGCTTCTGACGACGAAGCCGGTTCTGTATGTCTGTAACGTCGAGGAGGCTGCTGCGGCGACCGGCAATGCTCACTCTGAGGCAGTTCGGAAGCGGGCTGAGGAGGAGGGCGCTGGCGTTGTGATCGTGTCTGCTGCGATTGAGGCTGAGGTTAGCCAGTTGCCGCAGGAAGATCGCACGGAGTTCCTTGAGGGGCTTGGTCTGAGCGACAGTGGTCTGGATCGCGTGATTGCAGCGGGCTATCGCCTGCTGGGTCTGCGGACATACTTCACGGTCGGCCCTAAGGAAGCGCGTGCCTGGACCATTACGGCAGGTGTGAAGGCGCCTCAGGCTGCTGCTGTCATTCACAATGATTTCGAGCGTGGCTTCATTGCCTGCGAAACAGTTGCTTTTGACGACTATGTGGCCTGCAATGGTGAAGCAGGCGCTAAGGAGGCTGGGAAGTTGCGGATCGAAGGCAAGGAATATGTTGTGCAGGACGGAGATATTCTCCTGTTCCGATTCAATGTCTGACGCTGCGGCTATTCTGAAAGGGCTGACGGATAAGGCCCGTCAGGCTGCTCGTGGATTGGCGCGAGCAGATGAGGCGACGCGTAATCTGGCACTAAATGCTGCTGCTCAGGCACTTCGTGCCAACAGCGCAGCAATCGTTGCGGCAAACGAGCAGGATCTAGCCGGGCTTTCTGATGATCGGACTGCTGCATTCCGGGACCGTCTGACGTTAACGCCTGAGCGCGTTCAGGCCATGGCAAAGGGTCTGGAAGACGTTGCAAAGCTGCCTGATCCGCTTGGACGCGTTCTTGCAGAATGGGAGCGCCCTAACGGGTTGCTGTTCCGTCGTGTTGCTGTTCCGCTCGGTGTCATCGGTATGATTTACGAAAGCCGGCCGAATGTTGGGGCTGATGCTGCGGCTCTTTGCATCAAGTCTGGCAATGCTGTCATTTTACGTGGTGGAGGCGAAAGCCTGAATTCGGCGCGCGCAATTCATGCGGCGATGGTTGAAGGGCTGACGGCTGCGGGTCTTGATCCGGCTTGTGTGCAGATTTTGCCGTCTGCCGATCGTACTCTTGTGGGTGCGCTCCTTCAGGCTGCTGAGGGCGTGGACCTCATCATTCCACGTGGTGGAAAATCTTTGGTGGAACGCGTCCAGCGTGAGGCGCGGGTGCCTGTTCTGGCCCATGCCGATGGACTGAATCACACCTATGTTCATGCCAGTGCTGATCCTGAGATGGCGCGTCGGGTTCTTCTGGATGCCAAGATGCGCCGTACGGGAATCTGTGGGGCGACAGAAACGCTTCTGATTGATCGGGCGATTGCTCCGTCACTCCTGCCGCACATTGTGGATGATCTGGCTGCCAAGGGCTGCACATTCCGGGCGGATGAGGCTGCCAGATCTATAGTTTCAACCTTGCCTCCTGCCAGTGCCGCCGATTTCGATACGGAGTGGCTGGATTCGATTCTCTCCATCGCTGTTGTTGATGGCGTTGAGGAGGCTCTCGACCATATCGCGCGTCATGGCAGTGCTCATACGGAAGCGATTATCGCTGAAGATCCTGAGATTGCCGCCGCGTTCCTGAATGGGACTGATAGTGCGGTTGTGCTGTGGAATGCATCGACTCAGTTCTGTGATGGTGGTGAATTTGGCTTTGGGGCTGAAATCGGCATTGCCACGGGACGGATGCATGCGCGAGGCCCGGTGGGGCTCGAACAGTTGACGTGTTATCGCTATGAAGTGCTTGGCAACGGACAGGTGCGAGGCTGAATACGATCCCGACGTTTGGCGATGGCCGACGTATGCGGATTGGGCTGTTGGGTGGCTCTTTCAATCCGGCGCATTATGGTCATCTGAAGGTGGCTCAGCAGGCGTTGCGCTCTCTGCGGTTGGATCAGGTGTGGCTGATGGTCTCACCTGGGAATCCTCTCAAGCCTCGAAAGGGCATGGGATCGTTCAGGGCGCGCCTTGCATCAGCCCGGAAGATCGCTGATGACCGTCGAATCTGTGCTACGGATATAGAAGCAAGGCTGAAACAGCGTTTTACAGTGAAGACTGTGGCATTGCTTCAGAAGCGCTTTCCTCATGTTCAGTTTGTCTGGTTGATGGGAGCGGATGGGCTGGCGCAATTCTCTCGCTGGAAAAACTGGAGGATGCTGGCCCGTATGGTGCCAATAGCGATTCTGCCGCGGCCAGGGAGTGTAACGCCTGCTTTGCACGGGGCTGCGGCGTCGGCTTTACGGCGAAATCGACGGCCTTCTAGGGAGGCTGCTATACTGGCGCAAAGAAAAGGATGCGCATGGACGTTCCTTTCTGCGCCGCAGAACGATATATCGGCTACAGCGTTGCGAGAGTCCGGGCAAATCTGTCTGGAACCGGATCAGGAGTAAAAGCCATCACCAAGACGACCTCAACCGACCCGAAGGCCAAGACCACGCGTCGGAAAACCAGCACCCCTGATGCGGCACTGGCCGAGGCTGCCAAGGTGCCTGGAACGCCTCGCAAGAAGGCTGCTGCTGCTGGCCCCAAGAAGACTGCCGTCAAGCGCGAGCCTGTGCAGCCTGATGTTCTGACAAAAATGCTGTCCATCATCACGGGCAGCCTTGAGGAAGACAAGGCAGAGGACATTGTGGTTCTGGATCTGGTTGGCCGTGCCAACTTTGCAGACCATATGGTTGTGGCAACGGGTCTGGCAGATCGGCAGATTGCAGCCATGGCGCATCACATCGAGAAGAAGCTGGGTGAAGACGGCTTCAACCGGGTTCTGGTTGAAGGCGCGAATGGCAGCGACTGGGTGCTTCTGGATACGGGAGATGTTGTTGTTCATCTTTTCAAGCCAGAAAGCCGCGAGCTGTATGCTCTTGAGAAGATGTGGGGCTCTGATCTGGATTCGAGCGAATCCGAAGTGGCTGTCGGTAAGGACGAAGAGCAGGGCTGAATGAAGCTCGTTGCTATTGGGCGACTGAAGTCCGGCCCGGAACGGGAGCTTTTCGACCGTTACGCTGCCCGGATTCGGCCTGCGTTGACTGTGACAGAGATTGCGCCCTCCAAAGGCTCTGTCATGGAGCAGAAGCGCAAAGACGCTGCCGGACTTCTGGGGGCCTGTCCTGACAATGCTTTTGTCGTTGCCCTCGATGAGGGAGGAAAGACATTTAGCAGCCTGCAGTTTGCGGCTACGTTTTCTCGATGGCAGGAAACTGGCCGTCCGGTACATTTCTTGATTGGCGGAGCAGAGGGGCTTGATGGATCAGTGATCCAAAGAGCCGACGCCGTTATTGCTCTCGGAGCGATGACTTGGCCCCACATGCTAGTGCGCGTGATGATTGCCGAGCAGGTGTTCCGCGCTCAGGCTATCAATTCGAACCATCCGTATCATAAAGATAGCCGGCCTGATTAAGCAGTTTCTGAGCGATTGGGTATAAAAAAAGCGGGGCACTTAGCCCCGCTTTTCGCTTCTGGAGTATTCTTATCGGATAGACCGGTTCGGCGCGTCAGATGTAAAGGCATCGTCCGGGGCTTCCGCCACTTCTGTGTTGCTCATCGGATGACTCAGAGCATTCGATCCTCTGAAGATCGCACGATGACGGAAGGTGGTTGCATGGCTTTCGCGGGCGACCATGACCTGCGGCGCCTGGCGACCATCGTCTGCGCGGCCATAGATGAAGCCGTATGTCGGGTAAATGCTGCCAAGACGGCCGCTACGGTCGTTGAGGGCAACGCGGACTGCACTCCAGTCATTGTTGGGTGACACATCAACGACGCGCACGTTGTGTGCAATGCCGTTGGACGCCCAGTGAGACTGGTCAATGTAGATTGTGCGATTGTTCTCGACGGAACGGACAACAGCGACGTGACCCAGAGGCATACGACGGATGCCACGGAAATTTAGAACTGATCCCGCCTCAGGAGCGTTACCACGAGCATAGCGGCCCGCGGCGTTATACCACCAGTCCCGTGCGTTGCCGTGCAGCACGACGGAAGAAGCTTCCTTAGCGTAAGCTACGCACTGAATAACGTGCGCCGCTGAAAAGGTGTGGTGGTAGGAATGAGAGGCTCGATGAGAGCGGAAGACACTATGACCGCCATGTGAACCACGAAGGTGTTTGGCCTGTGCATGACTCGCAAAGAACATGACAGCTGAGAGCGCCAGGGCAGAGAAAAATGTTTTCCGGCAACTTTTATGCGTCACGATCTTTTTGATCCTGAATAGGCTTGTGTCGTTCGGGTGACAGGGAGCTAACAATCTTCATGCAACCCTGACAAGGGCAGAATGCATCACTGAGGGTTAAATTTTCATTTCTAATGAAAATCTTTCTCGTGTCGCATTCTGCCTTAATTGTGCCGTATTTGGTCGGGTGGCTTATTTCGTGGTTGTCAGCATGATTTCCACGAGGATGCGTGGGTCAGCCATGACAGCCTGAACGCAGGCGCGTGCAGGAGCTAGTCCTTCCGGGAGCCATGCGGACCAGTGCGTGTTGAGAGCATTGCGGTCTGCGATGTCTTTAAGCCAGATCTGTGCCTGAAGAATGCGGGTATTGTCTGTGCCGTGTTCTTCAAGAATGGCATCGAGTTGAGCCAGGACGTCTTTGGTCTGGCCATCGATATCTTGTGACAGGTCTGAGGCGACAACGCCTTGAGTGAAAACAAAGCCATGATATTCCACAGCCTTGGAAAGAATGGCGTTGGGTTCTGTGCGAATGATGCGGCTCATGGGGGTATCCTGATCCCGAGATTGGAAAGCCCCAGAGTGAGGCGGCTTTAAGAAGCGGTCAATCACCTCTTGGCTCCCTTGTCGTAGGGGGTGGGACGCGGTATCGCCGGGAGGTATCGCTAAACTGGCCGTGCGGGAGAAAAAACCGTGGTCCCTTTGAATGTCAAAAGAGTGCCTGTGACGCCGATCCGGCAGAATTGCACGATCCTCTGGGACGAACGGAACCATGCCGTGGTGGTCGATCCAGGGGGGGATGTGGATGAACTGCTCTCTCAGCTCCGTGGGCTGACGGTTGAGGCTATTCTTCTTACGCATGGACATCTTGATCATGCTGGCGGCGCTGATGAGCTCCGGGAACGCCTGAATAAAATTCAATCAGATCCTGTGCCTGTTCTCGGGCCAGATCGGCGTGATGCGTTCCTGCTAAGTAGTATTGAGAAACAGGCTGCGCATTTTGGTATGACAGGGATGGTGAGTGTTGTTCCGGACCGCTTTCTGGAAAGCGGTGAGACACTCCAACTTCTGGGCCATGATATCGAGGTGCGTCATATTCCCGGACATACGCCAGGACATATCGTGTTTGTGGATCATGGCAGTCGTCGTGCCATTGTTGGCGATACATTGTTCCGCCGGACGGTAGGCCGAACCGATTTTGCTTATGGGGATGCTCCTGCGCTGATTGCAGGTATTCGCCAACATCTCATGAGTTTGCCGGATGAGACTGTGGTGCTGTGTGGGCATGGAATGCCTACGACCA
Organism: Gluconobacter sp. P5B12; assembly: GCF_018812035.1. NCBI lineage: Bacteria > Pseudomonadati > Pseudomonadota > Alphaproteobacteria > Acetobacterales > Acetobacteraceae > Gluconobacter > Gluconobacter sp. P5B12. Next base: position 64,786 of record NZ_JACRVV010000012.1, read on the forward strand.
TTGGGGAAGAACGCCGGTCCAATCCATTTCTTGTTTCTGAACGATAAATTTCAAAGAGGGTTTCCCATGCGTGTAATGGCTTGTTCCATATTAGGTGCGATAGGTGTTCTCGCGGGCAGTATGACGGCTTCCGCCTGTGCCGCAGAAGAACCTATTCGTCAGGCGCAGCCTGTTCTTCCGACAGCACCTTTGACAATCACGACGCAAGACGGAGTTAAGCACTCGTTTACGGTGGAGTTGGCCAAAACCTACAGGGAACAGGAAGTCGGCGAAATGTTCCGCAAGGAGCTGCCCAAAAACAAGGGAATGCTTTTCCTTTGGCCGCAGCCGCAGGTTTCGGACATGTGGATGAGAAACACACTGGTATCCCTCGATATCGTTTTCATTGATTCCACCAATCATGTTCATGCCATTGCGGAGAAGGCGGTTCCGCTGAGTGAGGCAATCCTGAGCAGTGACGGGGTTGTGGCCAACACGCTTGAGCTTGCTGGGGGGGTTACGGAAGAGTTGGGTATCCGCGTAGGGGATACCGTAAGTAGCCCGGCACTGAAGCACTGATACGTGAAGGTTTTAGTTACCGGGGCAGCGGGATTTATCGGTTTTCACGTCTCGCATGCCTTGCTGGCGCGAGGCATGGAGGTAGTCGGCGTTGATACGCTGAATGATTATTATGACCCGCTCTTGAAAACGGCGCGCCTGAACAGACTGACGTGTCAAAAAGGGTTTGTGTTCGAGCAGAAGGACGTGTCTGACCGCGAGGCTATGCGATCAGTCATTGATGGCCATTCTGATATTGAAGTCATCATTCATCTGGCAGCTCAGGCGGGAGTTCGATACTCACTCATAGACCCGTATTCCTATGTACAAGCGAATGTCATGGGGCAGGTTGTTTTGCTGGAGGCATCCAGAAGCCTGAAAAGGTTGAAGCATTTTGTCTATGCGTCTTCGTCCTCAGTCTATGGTCGCAACCAGTCGTTGCCTTTCAAAGAGAGTGATCGCGTGGATGAGCCGGGTTCACTTTATGCGGTTACAAAGCGCGCAGGTGAGCTCACGGCCTCCGCATATGCTTATCTTCACGGTATTCCACAGACAGGCTTGAGGTTCTTTACCGTCTATGGGCCGTGGGGTCGGCCAGATATGGCTTATTACGGTTTCGCGAAAGCTATCTGCGAGGGCCGTCCGGTCACCCTTTACGAGGGAAAAGGACTGTCTCGGGATTTCACCTATATAGATGACATCACATCGGGTGTTCTTTCGATCACGGACGTTCCTCCTCAAGTGGGTGAGGCGCGCATCTTGAATCTGGGGGGAGATCGCCCGGAAAAAGTGACGACACTGATTGCGCTGTTGGAAAAACATCTCGAGCGATCTGCATGCATAGAACATCAAGCTCGCCCCGTGGCAGATATGGAGAAAACTTGGGCAAGCTTAGAGGATGTGAAAGCGTTATGTGGCTGGACCCCGAGCGTCTCGCTTGAGGACGGGGTCATGAAATTTGCCCAATGGTTCAAGGATTTTCATAAAAAGTCAGTTTTTTGATTTTTATATGATTTTTTGATTGACAGTGTTGGGTGGTGGCCGTATAAGCCCGTTCACCGACGCGGCGGGGCCTTCTTCGAGGGCTTGGCCGGGGCGGTTTGAGATGATGATCTTTGAAAATTGAATATGGAATTGGAAGGGATATGTTGGCGGCGTTTTGGTGCTGCTGGTTTTGGGATTATTTTCCTGAGACCTGAGTGTCGAACGTTTAGACGCTGATGTATCTTTTTAAGATGCTTCAATTAAGCCTAACGTTTTTTCATTTGGG